>JAMDCE010000242.1 GCA_023489135.1 Chloroflexota bacterium | reverse complement strand
TCAGGTACAGGGCCAGGCTCGCGCCGGCGATGACGGCAAAGATGAATCCGAAGATCGCGTAGTATGGCGAGGCCGGACCGGGGTTGGGGTCGAACAGATGCTCGCCGCTCAGCAGATCAACGATGGCTTCGATCACGTCCACTCCCTCACAACAGCATTTCCTCCGCCGCGTGGCCGCGTGAATGATAGCACATTTGCATAACTATGTAAAAGGACCGGCAAGCAACGACTGGTCGGCAAGACGCCGCGTTGACATGGGAAGTTGCCGATGTTAGTATGGTGCCGGCGTTTGGAAAGGGTCCGACCTATTGAGATGGGTAATCGATATGTGCCCGCTGGGGAAGGACCACACCGAACGGATGACGTCTTTCCTACCGGGCCTTCCCGAGATGGCTTCCCTTCGAGGTCGATGTTATGGCTTATCCCGAGGCAGCCGAGGCCGGCAATGAGCGGCCGGCCGTAGAACGAATAATCCGGGAACTTTCGCAACAGCACCAGGGTACGACCACCGCGTACACCGGCTGTAAGGCCAACTGCGGGGGCACCAGCCAGTGCGTCCTCAAAGCTCACGTGAGAGACGGGCGTGTCGTTACCATTGAGCCCGACGATCGCTACAATCGAGGTGTTGGACGCGAGGATCGTACCCTCTCCGACCTGGACCTGGTGCACGCCAAGGTTCAGCGACGAGCTTGCCCCATGGGTTGGATGTGGCACAAGCACCTCCACGATCCCAACCGCATCCTCAATCCTCTCAAACGCAGGGCGGGCAGCCGGAGGGGTGACGCCGATTTCCAGCGCGTGTCCTGGGATGAGGCGCTGGACACCATCGTGGAACGAATGACCGAGTATCGTGAAGAATTCGGCCCATATTCGATCATGACCCCTTTTTGGCCCAACGCCAACGTCGAGCGACTGTTCGGGTTCTGGGGAGCGGGTTTGGATACCTGGGGCTGGTGCTCCTGCGACTCCGAGCGACTGGCCACTCATCTCACGGCCGGGCGAATGGGATGGGAGGCCTATGGATCTTCTTCTGCCGCCGATGTGCTTTTCAATTCGAGGCTGATCGTACTATGGGGATTCGACCCCACCACGGCCCATCATGGGCCCGGGCACCAGTTGGCCTGGTACATCAAGATGGCGAGGGAGCGCGGCACCCCGGTCATTTGCATAGATCCGCGCTACACTATGGCGGCCGAAGTGCTCGCCGACCAATGGATACCGATCAAGCCGGGCACCGATATGGCTTTCATTCTGGCCATTGCCCACATCCTGTTCGAGGAAAAGCTCTACGATGAAGACTTCGTGCGCCGATTCGTCGATGTAGAAGGAATCGAGAAGTGGCGACGCTACGTATTGGGCTTGGACGACGGCGTGGCCAAGACCCCGCATTGGGCCGAGAACATCTGCGGCATTCCCGCCTACACCATCGCGGAGTTCGCCCGGCTGTACGCGCGCAGCAAGCCAACCTGGCTCTACAAGCACTGGGCGGTGGCCCGCAAGAGCCGTGGTGAGAACTCCGCGCGGGGAGCAGCCGCCCTTCAGGCCATGATGGGCTACTTTGGCCTCCCCGGCGGGATCATGCCCTATTATTTCGGCGCCTGGCCCAAGCCGGCCGCGGCCAGGCCATTGGGCGATGCGCCTACCGGCTACGTGGTCCCCAAGATATGCCGCAGCCACAAATGGGCCCAGGCAATTCTGCTGCTGGATGAGGTCAACACCGGCGAATTGAGCCCTGACGATTGGCGAGCGCAAGTGGGCTACAAAGGCGCGCCTGAGCTTCCCCTCCCCGAGGAGTTCCATCCCAAGATGCTGTGGTGGGGGGGCCTGTACCACACCGGCTCCAACCATCTCAGCACCGGCTGCGACTCCACGCACGACCAGATTCGGGCGCTTCACCGTCTCGACTTTGTCCTCACGACCCACACCGCGATGACGCCGACCGCGCGCTATGCCGACCTCATCCTTCCGGCTATGGACCCCATGTGGGAACAGCTGAGCGTGCTTCCTAGCTCCTATGGCGGCTTCTCCTCCATTTCGTGTGGCCCAGGCGTGGCCCCTGCGCCCGGGGAAGTCAGACCGATGGAATGGATTCTCACGAAGATAGCCGTCAGATTGGGCTTTGGTAAGGAGTTCAACCGCTACTATACCACCGACGAGCGATGGGACGAAGACTGGGAACGTTATCAGCGGGAATCATACGAGGAATGCGCCGAGAAGCTCGAGTTCCCTACCCCGAGCTGGGAGGAATTCAAAGCTGGAGAATTCATTCACCTCGACGAGCACCACGATAGACCCTTCTTTGGTTTTACCCGGGAGATCGAACAGGAACAGCCTTTTCTGACCCAATCGGGCAAGTTCGAGGTCCACTCCCACTTGATCGCGAATGAGGAGCAGCGTGGACGGGTACACCGCGATCACCTGGGCAGGCTGATCGACAACCTGCCCAACGATTGGAGAGACCTGCAGCCATTGCCGGTATATCAGCCTGCCGTGCGTGGCCTCGAAGACGAGCTGGGCCACAGGTATCCTCTAATGATGCTGACGCCCCATAGCAGGTACCGGGTACACTCCCTTTTCTGGACGGTTCCCTGGCTGCGGGGCGACGTTTATCGCCACGCCGTCTGGCTCAGCGTGGCCGACGCGCAAACAAGGGGCATCTCCGATGGCGAGGTCGTGCGCGTGTTCAACGACAAGGGCGAGATCTTCCTCCCCGCCTACGTTACCTCGCGAATCCCTCCCGGCGTGACCGTGGTTAGACAGGGGGCCTGGTACTCGCCGGAAGGGGGGATAGCTCCTCACGTTCTGCTGGGCGATTCCGATAGCCCCCCAACCCCGGCGCCCGCATCCACCCTGGTGCAAGTTGAGAAGGCAAAGGAGTAGTATTGTGACGCAGTATGGCTTCTACTACGATCAAAGTCGCTGCACCGGCTGCCACGCCTGCTCCATTTTGTGCAAGAGCTGGAACGAGACCCCGCCGGGTCCGGTGAAGTGGATGAGGGTTTTCCAATGGGAGACAGGCAGTTTCCCCACGGTGCGCGCCCACGTTCTGGCGATACCATGCTACCACTGCGAGAACCCGCCCTGCCTGGCGGCCTGCCCGGTTGGGGCGATTCATAAGGAAGACAGATTCGGCGCCGTGCTGGTGGATGGCCGCGGCTGCGAAGAAGTGCACAAGGAGATGGACTGTCGACGCTGCTGGATGGCTTGCCCCTACGGCGCTCCGCAGTTCGACGGTGACGACCCGCGGGCCACTATGTCTAAGTGCACTATGTGCGTGGATCGCCTTTACCAGGGGAATAAGCCCATCTGCGTGCTTGGGTGTTCACTGAGGGCCCTCGACTTCGACACCTTGGACAACTTGACGCAATGGTACGGTCGGGGCGATGCCCTTGAGGGCTTGCCTCAACAAGTAAAGGCCCGACCGGCCGCGATCTTCAAGAAGAGCGATCCCAAGCGGCAGCTGGTGCCCTTTGACCCTTCGGACGTGCTCAGGCTGTGGCGAGGCAGGGGGCCGTTTGCGTCGTCGGCCTTACCTCCGTTATTCGAATCACCGGAAGACGTCACCAACGTGCCGCCTGGGATTCGGGGACGAGACAGACTGGTCCTGAAGCCGCGCACGGCCCAGGAGCTCATGTGCTACACCCAGGATGACGAGTAACCCATCTTTCGCCGGCGCAACTCGTGATTTGCCGGCATACTTTGGCCACACTGGTGAGAGACTTAAGGAGGGCAGCATCGATGCAGGTTTTCACTTCGCGAAGGGCCGAGATAGAGCGCTACTTCGGGGTATTTCCGGAAGTTCCGAAGGAAGTCATTGTGAAAGAGGACATCCTGCGCCTGGGCGTGCGCTTTTCTGAAGAGGCGCTGCAAGCCGGAAACGACAAGCGCCCCCGTACCTACTATATCTTTTCCTACGACCAGACTGGACTCGGGGAGATGGAGAAGCAGGAGAGCTCTCGCGCCCCGGATGAGATCCGCCTCTCTCAAGGACCCTATCAGCTTCGGCCCACGCTGGTTGGGTCGCGCTTTGCCAAGGATTCCCCCTACATAGTGGATGTCGTGGATGGAAAGACCGTCCTGCGCGAGGAGGGAGAGGTGTTGGCCGAGGTCCAGTACCCTCCCGTTCCGAGGTACTACTCGAAGGCCTTCGAGGACGGTACTCTCTACTCCGAAACGATGGCGGTGATCGGCTGGGGCCACCGGGCTTTCTCCACTTTGCTCCGGGTGTGCGGACATTGGGGTAAGAAGCAGGAATGCAAATTCTGCGACCTGAACGCCAACGCGCGATCGCTCAAGAAATCGGGCCGTCCCTACACCATGCGCAAGAAGGTGGAACAGGTGGCCGAGGCGGCAGCGGAAGTATTCCTCAACCAGCCGGACGACGAGCCTCGGCGGCTGTCCCTGCGCCTCAGCGGTGGCAGTATCATCGATCCCAAGAGCGGCCTGGTGGCGGACGAGGACTTCTATCTCGAATACGTGCGTGCGATCAAAGAGCGCATCGGCAACCGCTGGCCGCTGATACTTCAGACCAACGCCAAAGACAAGGCTACCTGCAAGAAGATGCGTGAGGCGGGCGTGGACGCCCACGAGGCCAACATCGAGGTCTGGGATAAGAACCTGTTCAATATCCTCTGTCCGGGCAAGGCCGCGCATTTCGGGTGGGACGAGTGGATCAAGCGGGTGCTGGATTCGGTGGACGTCTTCGGCGAAGGCAACGTGTCGCCCGGCATGGTGGCCGGAGTGGAGATGTGCCAGCCCTGGGGATTCAAGGAAGTGGATCAGGCGGTCAAGTCGATGACTGAAGGGATAGAATTTCTGATGTCTCGTGGAGTAGTGCCGCGAATCCCCGTCTGGTGCATCGAGCCACTCTCGGCCCTGGGCGACAACAGGATTCCGCCACTGGAGTACTTCATTCGAGTGGATAAGGCCTGGTACGAGACCTGGAAGAAGTACAGCCTGCCTCCCCTCAGAGGATTCCAGATGGGGACCGGGATATCCGTTTATCAGCATACCGCTGCGCTGGACTTCGAGGGCTAGTCCGATCCGGCACGCTTGAGGAGAAACATACGAAAGATCCCCGCGCAACTGGATGGAGTAGGGATTTGGCTCACAAGGAGGCAATCGGTAAGAATGGAACTGTTTGAGGCCTTCGCGGCCTTTCCAGACGTCGAGAAGAGTATCATCGTCAAGTCCGACGTGTTGCGGCAGGGCCTGCGCATCAGCGCGCCAGCAGGGCACGCTTTGTCGCGTCGAGATGATGTTCTGTTCAAGGGGTTTATGCTCTTCTCTCACGACCGCGGCGCGCCGGTGATGTACGACGATCGAATCCCCTACGTCTTTATGCTCGAGGATGGGACCGCGGCCGGGACGGTGATTCAGGTTCGGCGCTATGACCGAAGTCCCTACGTCATCGATTGGGATGGGGCAGGGTTTTACTTGCTCTACGGTGAGCAATCCCTCGGCCGGATTCATTTCGACCATCCGCCGGCCTATTTCAGCAGGTACGTCGACGGGGTGCCGATGGCCGCCATCGTCTACGCTCACAACGATTTTCTCTTCTTCACCGCCAACAAGCATTGCGAGCATTTCTCCAACAAAGAGCAGTGCCTGTTTTGCGATCTCACCCCCCACGCCAGCGCCCAGAAGAAGGGCGGGGAGACGATGATCCTGCGCAAGCAGGCCGAGCAGGCGGCGATTGTGCTGGAAGTGGCCTTTCAAGAACCGCGCTTCCGGCACCTCAGCATCTCCGGCGGCACGATCCTTACCGAGTACAACGGCAAGAGCCAGCTCGACTGGTATTGTGAGCTTCTGGAGGGGATACGAAGCAGGCTCAGGGTTTGGTACCCGACCTCATTCCAGGTCAGCGCCCAGGATGACGAGGGCTGGAAGCGGTTGCGAGACACGGAAGTCCCCACGATCCAGCCCAATATCGAGGTCTGGGACCGGCGGATTTTCGAGATTGCCTGTCCCGGAAAAGCCCGGGCCGTGGGCTACGATCTCTGGATCGAGCGGACGCTGCGAGCGGTGGATTACTGGGGAAGAGGCAACGTAAATCCCAATTTCGTGCCGGGGGTGGAGATGGCTCAGCCCTTTGGCTTCAAGGGGGTCGACGAGGCCGTGGAGTCCACCCTGGGCGGATGGGACTACCTGATGAAGCACGGGGTTCTGCCCCGGCAGGGCCAGTTCTGGGTGGTCGAGCAACAGTCGCGGCTCGGCGGCCAGGAGCCCCCTCCTCTAGAGTATTACATCAAGATCGGCCGGGGGTACTTGCAGCTCAGAGAGAAACACGGCTACTCGACTCCGGTGTCCACTTTCTGCCGCAGCTGCCTATCGCACGGCACGGAGTACGATTTCGCCTATTGGCACGGAAGCAGCCCCGCCTCGCGCCGGTCCGAATTGGCCGACGGAGCAGCCGGTGGTGGCATCAAATCCTGAATTCGTCCAGAGTGGACGGAGCGAAGAGGCTTTCGATCTCTGGCCGTGTTTCGGCCAGTCCCTGTTCGTAGGAATACTGGGCCAGTGCCTCGAGGGTTGTCCGGTTGGGTTCCAGTCCGTAGGGCCAGAGATCGTAGCCAAGAACCTCTCTCGAGGCGTCCAGCTCCGCTCCGAACCAGGGAAGCGTGTAGGTGGACCAGCCGGTTTCTATCATTCGATGATAGCAGGCCTCTTTGGCCTGACAGAAAGCTTTGTAAAGGCTATCTGCCACCCACCGGTTGTTTCTGTACACCTCTTCCCTGATGGCCAGGGTGTGCATGATGGGGAAGATCCCGGTGCGCTTGTAGTACTCCATCTCCACCGTTCGGTAGTCCGGGAACAATCGGCGCACCTTGGGTGAGCCTCGCAGAAAGCAGGACGGAGTCCTGGCCACGGCCAGGGCGTCCAGCTCCCCGCTTTCCAACATCCCGCTCAAGGTCCGCCCCTCCGGGATGGGTTGGACGCGAACGTCGGCGGGAAGGCGTAGACTGAGCTTCTCCTTGCGCCCCGGTTGCTCTACGCCTCCCGTGAACCACAGCACCTGGTCCGGCGTGACGCCGTGGTCGTGCTGTAGAAAGCCTCGTGTCCAAACCGCCGCCGTAACCTCGTACTCCGGCATGCCCACTCGCTTGCCCGCCAGATCCTCCGGGCGCTCGATGCCCGCGTCGGTGTTGACGAAGATGCCGCTGTGGCGGAAGAACCGCGAAGGGAAGACCGGTATGGCCACAAAGCGAGTCATCCCCCGCGATCTTTCCAGCAGGTATGATGAAAGAGAAACCTCCGAGGCGTCGAAGTCCTCGTAGCGGAACATCCTCCAGAATATCTCCGTGGGCGCCAGGGTCAAGTAATTGAGGTCTATCCCCTCGGGCTGAATCGACCCGTCCTTGAGCCCCTGGGTCCTATCGTAATCGGCGCAGGCCAGAGTGAGGCGGAGTTTGGACACGAAGCACCCCCCAGTCAGTTACTTCGTCCTTACTGCTTCTTCCAGGGCCCGAGCTTCTCCCTGGCGTACTTGGCGAAGGACTCGTCGATCATCTTCTCCACCGGTATCGGTTCCTTGTAGTTCAGCAGCCCGTGATCTCCGTGGACTTTCTGCTGATCTGCGATCACGTCTTTCTGGATGTTGAGATCCGGATCCCAGTTGAATGCTGCCATCGCCTTAATGACGTCCGCCTGCAGCTTGGTGTATTTCACCCAGACGGCCATCTTGTCGTCGGTATACAGCTTGCTCTCATCCTGCAGGTCTCTGACTCCGCGCATCCACGCCACCATGAAGCTCTTGAGAATCTCCGGGCGGTCGGTGACCAGCTTGGGGCTGGCAAACATCACCGTGGTGCTCTTGCCCGGCAGAATATCGTCGAGGAGCACCTTCCCCGCCCCCAGTTGGACGGCCCTGGTGCCATAGGGCTCCGCGGTAACTATGGCGTCTACCTTCTTGCCGGCCAGCGCGGTGGGCATGTCCGGGAAGGACAGGATTATCGTCTCCACGTCCTTGAGGTCCAGGCCCTCTTTTTGCAGCGCCTTGGTCAGGATATACTCCACGATGCCACCCTTCGCATTGATGGCCACCGTCTTCCCCTTCAACGCCGCCGCCGTCTTGGGCGAAGCCTTCTCGTAGAGCTCGTTCGTCACGACGATAGGCACCGATCCGCGTTTCGGCGGGAGAAGCCCCATAGGCGTGATGATCTTGAGGTCGATGCCGCGCGCGATGGCGTTGAAGTATGCCGCGCTCAACCCTCCACCGGCCATGTCCAGCTGCCCGGTGGCCAGGAATGGGACGATGTCGGCGGCGCTGGCCTTGGTATCAAAAGTGAAGTCAATGCCGGCTTCCTTGAAATAGCCCTTTTCGATGGCCCAGTAAAGAGGGGCGTAGGCGAAGCTGGCGGCGTCGGCGAACTTGATTTGAGTCGATGGGCCGGCCGGTGGCGCCGGTGCCTTGGCAGCCGGCTTGGTCGGCTCAGGCGCTTTGGTGGCGGCCGACTCGGGAGCCTTGGTCGCCGCTCCCGCGGGTTTGGTAGCCGCCGGAGCCTTGGTCTCCGCCGAGGCCGGGGCTTTCGTCGGCGTGGGCGTTGCCGTGGCGGCGCAGGCGCTGATCGACAGCGACGCGACCAGTATCAAGGCCACGGAAAATAGCCCGATCCGAGATTTGTTCGTCAGTTGCATCTTCCTTCTTCCTCCAATTTTGTGCTGCGAGTCGGTGAGGTTGAGCCAATAATCAAACGTCCAACGGCGCTTGCCGGCGGGCCTTGCGTGGTCGGTCACGGGTACCTAGTATCCCACCGCAGAGGCGCAGAGGACGCAGAGATAACGCGGAGATAACAAGGAATACCTCTGCGCCTCTGCGGTGGGAAATCGCTCTCGGTGGCACGCCAACGCAAGTCCCTGTCAATTGACCGCTCCATCAAACTTTAGCGCCCCGATCAGCGGCGTCGCGTCATCGGCCGTTTCAAGGTTCGTGACGAAATCCAGGATGGTCGTGCCCCGCGAAGTGTCGAACCAGGGCGAGGCGTAGCTAAGGTTCTTGTTGAACTTCTCGACGATGTCGTCCATCGCGAGCGGGTTGGTGTAGTGGCCCTTCCAGGCCTTGACGTACCGGGTCAAGGTCCGGCCATCTCTCAGAATGAAGCTGACCTCCGCTCCCACGTAGAAGGGAGGCTGGTTGAACTGTGGGCTCTCGTCCACCACGGTGTCTACTCGCTTGGCCAGATCCATGACCTCCGGGTCGCGCACCAGCTTCTCGCCGAAATGCTCCAGTCTTGGATGCCCTCTCAGGATGGCGTTGGCCACGGCATAGCGCACGCTGAACTGAGCGTTGACCTCTGGGTTGTCGCCGATCTCGAACGGGTGGCCGACCAGGCTGAGCACGAATCGACCGCACCTCACCAGTATCTTCTCGATCTCGTCGGGCCGGACGTGACTCTGCTCGACCAGCTCGACGGCCGCGTCGGTGGCGGAGAGCGTGGAGCCGCAACTCGGCCAGCGCTTGAACTGGGTGCGGTTGCCGTAGAAAACCGATCCCAGCCTATCGACCAGGTGCTCGGCCACGCGTTTGTCCTTGGAGAAGAGGTGGAAGTAGCCCCACTGGCCGTCCAGGACCTGTCTCACGCCCGTGATGCCCCGGCTCGCGAACAGCGCCGAGGTGATGCCGGCGCTGGCGGCGATGCCCTGGTTCAGCCGGACGCTCAACACGCCGTCCACGTTGCTCTGCATGGTCCCGGAGGCCTGGTTCAAGGCGATGCCGAAGGCGCTGGCGATCTGATCTTCGTTCAGGTCGAGCAGCCTGGCGGCAACGGCGGTGGATCCGAAGATGCCGCAGCAGATGGTCGGATCGAATCCGTCGTAGTCCACCGTGGCGTAATCGATGCGGCCGGCGATGTCCGTTCCCAGGGCGATGGCCGCCAGCATTTCCTTTCCCGACACTTTCCCGCGTTTCTCGGCCACCGCGATGGCCGTGGGCACCAGGGACGCGCTGAGGTGCAGTCCCTTGTACATCGAGTCGTCGAAATCGAGCGCTCGCGCCATGACCGAGTTGGCCAGAGCGGCGTTGTGGGCGGGAACCTTGCCTCCGCGCATGAGTACGGTGCTCTCCGGCTTTCCGCCCCACTCCAGAACCAGGTCCACCACCTCCCGGCAACCACGTGCCGTGGCGCCGGCAACCAGGGCGCCAACGACGTCCAGGAAGGACATCTTAGCGCGCTCGACGGCTTCCAAAGGCAGACCGTCAAAGGTGGTGGCCTTCAGGTGCCGCGAGAGAGCGCAGATCGTGTCTTCCACCGTATCCACTCCTTGTTCAAGACAGGTTTACTCTTTCGGCCTTGGTAGAATATCTCGAGCTTCTTATTGAAAGGCGCGTGGTCTGGGTGGCCGGGATAACATGTGGCTTCTCCGAGAAAGTGTCCTGCAGCTGTCGAATCGCCTGCGCGAGAGGTCGACAGTTGAGGAAGCAGCGGCACACGGCCAAGAATTGCTGCCATCATCGTCGATAGCCTCAGGCTACTCAGAAAGTAGCCGGTGCACCACGGGCTCGTACGTACCCGAGTGAGAGATCGGCTGCATTATATTGCACCGGTAGCGCTAAGTCAACCCGCCCGGAGCGGTTGAACGACTGGTTGCCTTGACACGCCACCATCCCCGGCCATATACTCGCGCCACGACTCTACCAGTTGTTTTCACGTTGGAAGAAAGAAAATGGCGGAAGCCTCCGTGATTACGACGGCCCGGGCAAGTTCTCGGAGCTGACTCTGGTGATGGGAGAAAAAGCGACCGGGGATAGGCCCGAGCCGGAGTTGGCGCTCCTGGGGCTCCAGACGCTCTACCGTCGCCTGTCTTTTCCCGCCCGCTTCCCGGAACAGGTGACCAGGGAGGCCATACCACAGCTGGTGAAAGGTTTGTCCACGGACCAGCAAACGGCTGCCAACGCACGGCGGGCCATAGAAAATGACCTGGTGGCCATCTACGAGGCTGCCTTCGCGGGCCGGGCGTAGGGAGTAGGTTTCTTCCTTGACACCCTCAATAACAGGGGACTATAATTATGAGCGCGAAGCAAGAGTTGTGCACGAAACGTGGATTCGCCTTTTCTTCATTCGCTTTTTGTTCTCGGAGGGCACGTGAGTCTTCAAGACAGGATTATGGAAGACCTCAAAGACTCGATGAGGCGCAGGGATGAGATCAGGGTATCGGTCATCCGTTTGCTGCGGGCCAGTATCAAGAATGCCGAGGTAGAGAAGCTTCGTCCACTGGACGACGCCGAGGTTCTCAGAGTCGTCGAAAAGGAGGCAAAGCAGCGCCGCGAATCGATCTACGAGTTCGCACGCGGGAATCGGCCGGACCTGGTGGCGAGAGAAGAAGCTGAGCTGGCCATATTGCTGGAGTACCTGCCGCAGCAGATGTCCCAGGACGAGGTGGAGGCTGCTGCTCGACGGGTGATCGCCGAAGTCGGGGCCACGGGGCCCGGCGACATCGGAAAGGTCATGCCTCGACTTATGGCGGAGGTTCGAGGAAAGGCGGACGGCAGGCTGGTCTCCCAGGTTGTGCAAGGACTGTTGGGAACCAAATAGTTGCGGGGCATAGGGGCATTCTTGCATGGATTGGCATCCTATGCCTTCTTTGTTTATTATGGAATCACGGCAAAGATCGTTCAGGTTGAACTCGAAGCCTAGCCTACCTTTGAACAACGGAACCCCCGGAACGCCCCACGGCGCGGCCGTGAAAGCGCGTATGATCCTCTTTGGCCTGGTCCTGGCGACGGCGCTGGTGGGGGTGCTCACCTTTCAGTTTCTCCCGAGCCGGTACCAGCTCTACGAAGGGGACGTCTCCCCGCGCGACATCAAGTCACCGGTAAAGGTCAACTTCGTCAGCCAGTCCAGAACCAAAGAGGAGCGGAGCCGCGCTGAGTCGGCCGTGGCCGAGGTTTACGTGCAGGACCTGGGCGTGCTGCCGCAGCAGAAGGAGAAGCTTCTTGACATAAGCAGGCGTATCTCCGACGCTCGCCGGGAATCAGCCCCTCTCCAGCAGAAGGCCGACAGCATCCGCAAGATACCGGGTCTTTCTCTTTCTCGAGCGTCGATCGACGCCGTCCTCGCGTTTGACGATCAGTCTTGGCGGGCTGTCACGAATGAGACAACCCTGCTTTTGGAGGCGGTCCTGCGAGACAAGGTGACGGAAAAGCAGTTGCCGGAGGCTAAGGCAAAGCTTCCAACCCTGGTCAGCGCTTCTCTGACCGGTGCTCAATCGGCGGTGGTCGTCAATCTCACCGAAAACCTGTTGAAGCCCACCTTCGCCGTGGATCAGGAAGCGACCGCCAAGGCCAAGAAGGAGGCCAGAGACGCCGTTCAGCCGGTCAGAATCGGCGTCGAGAAAGGCGAGATTATCCTGCGTGACGGCGACGTCGTTAAAGAGACGGACGTCGAGAAGCTGGATGCCGCCGGCCTCAGAAATCCCACCATCCAGTGGAACGATATCATGGCCACGGCTTTGCTGGTGGTTATGCTGGTGCTGTCGCTAACCTATTATCTGTACTTCTTTGAACCTCAGATTCTGGGTAACGTCCGGCGCCTGGCCCTGGTAGGCCTGATCCTCGTGGTCACGGTCCTGGCGGCAAAACTCACGATACCCGGTCGCGAGATGTACGCTTACCTGTTTCCCATGGCGGCGGCCTCGATGCTCGTTTCGACTCTGCTGAGTCCGCAGCTGGCCGTGGTGGTCGGCACGGTTCTGGCCGTCTTGATAGGGTTCATAGCCAACTTCTCCCTGGAAATGACAACCCTGTTTCTGGTGAGCGGACTGGTGGGCCTGATCGGGGCGCGCCGAATCGAGCGGATGAACGCGTTCTTCATGACCGGGGTCGCGGTGGCGGTTGCGAACTTCGCGGTTATTCTGGGCTTTCAGTTCTACGCGCAGGACCCCGATGCTTCGCGGCTGGCTACGCTCGGGTTCATTTCCATTGTCAATGGCGGGCTTTCCGCTGCCCTCACCTTCGGAACGTTCTCCTTGCTGGGCCACATCTTTGGCATCACTACCAGCCTGGGTCTGATGGAGCTTGCCCATCCGACGCATCCGCTATTTCACCGGCTCCTAACCCAGGCCCCCGGCACCTATCATCACAGCATGGTTGTGGCCAACCTGGCCGAGCGAGCCGCCCAGCAGATCGGCGCGGACGGCATGCTTTGCCGCGTGAGCGCCTATTACCACGACATCGGGAAGGTGATTCGTCCCTATCTCTTCATAGAGAACCAACAGGGGCAGAACGTGCACGACCAGCTGGACCCCAAGTCGAGCGCGCAGCTGATAGCTTCTCACATAGCGGATGGGTTGGAGCTGGCCAGGCAGCACGGCCTGCCCAGCAAGGTGAAGGACATAATTCAGCAACACCACGGGACGCACCTCGTGAAGTACTTCTACTTGCAGGCGCTGCAGAGCGCCGGATTCGAGCTGGTGGATCAAGAGGAGTTTCGATACCAGGGGCCGCGGCCGCAAACACGTGAGGCCGGTATTATGATGCTGGCTGATAGCGTGGAGGCGAGCGTGAGGGCGAGCAAGGATACGTCCTCGGAGCGCATCGCCGAGCTTGTTCAGCAAGTGATTAGCGAGCGGGTCGCCGATGGCCAGTTGGACGAATGCGACCTCACCTTGAGGGATCTAAGTGAGGTTCGCAACACCTTCGTCGCCGTGCTTCAGGGCATCTTCCACCCCCGTCTCGAGTATCCGGAGTCCAAGCCCCCGGAGCAAGTAGACCTGGCCGAGCGGGTGGCCAGATCGTGGATAAAAGAGTAAGTCTCATGAATGCCAAGAGACGTGGCAGCGCGCTTCTGCATGTGGACGTTCTCCCGCTTCTTGTGGATTCGGTCGACCTGGGTTTGATCAATAAGCTGGTCGATCGCGTGCTGACTATGGAAGGTATTCAAGAAGACGTGGAACTGAGTCTGGTCATCACGGACGACGAGCGCATCAGGGAGCTGAACGCCACATATCGCGGGATCGACGAGCCGACCGATGTGCTTTCGTTCCCTTTGACCGAGCCAGACGAGGCTCAGCCGGAGTTCATCACGCCGCCCGATCAGGTGAAGGCCCTGGGGGATGTGGTCATATCCTATGAGCGGGCCGTAGAACAGGCGCGGGAATATGAACATTCGGTGGAGCGCGAGATCGGCTACCTCGTGGTCCACGGGGTTCTGCACTTGCTCGGGTACGATCACGAAACGGAGGCCCAGCGCCAGGAGATGAGATCCAAGGAGGAGGCGGCTCTGGTTGACTTGCCGAGATTCAGCCAGTCAAATGGTGTTCCGAGAGGAAAAGAATAGAGGTTATTCAATCCGTCGAAGCTTCACCCACGCCTACCATGGATTTTCATATGTGTTTCGAACCCAGGCGAATTTCCGCATCCATCTGGCCATAGCTGCCATAGTCTTACTGTGCGGGCTCGGCTTGGGCCTGAGTGGCCTGGAGCTGGCCGTTGTCGCTCTGACCGCGGCGTTGGTGATATTTGCCGAGATGATCAATACGGTTGTGGAAACGGTGGTCGATTTGATAACATTAAACCACGATCCACGGGCTAAGGTAGCCAAAGATGTGAGCGCTGGCGCGGTCCTTCTTTCGGCGGTAGGGTCGATCTTCGTGGGGATTCTGGTGTTCGGTCCTCACCTGTTGAGGCGTTTAGGCTAGTCCTTTCAAAGCGCAGGGGGCGTGAGCATGGAGACCTTTGGAAAGCTGCTGTACTTTGGCCTGGTGGGCTTCCTGGCACTCATCGTGTTGTCCTTCTTCACATTCCTGGCCAATGCCAGCCAGAGCCCCGCTGCCATCGCGGTTGGCTGGCTGGTAGTGGTTCTGTCGGTTCAAGTAACCAAGGCTGCCCGCAGATAGTCGCTAGTGCAGGATCTGCTTCACCATGTCGAACTCTGGCGGCAAGAGCGCCAACACGGCGGGAGCCAGCTTCAGTAACTGCAAAGCTACGTTGGATTCTTCGATGGATCCAGTTACCCCTAAGATGGGGTACTTGTAAACCAGAATCAAGACCGTTTCAACCATTAACACCGATTCCGCCGCGCCAAAGACTCCCCCGCCGATCCGGTCAAGACAGCCGAAAGCCATATACGACAGTATTCGGTGAATTACCCCGCCCACGAGATTGGCCGCGACGAGAACGGCGACCAGGATCACCGCGAATGATGCTACCCTGGCCCAATTGGGGTCGCTTATGAACCCCAGAAGCCCGGAGAGGTCCTGATACCGCTGGCTCGCGATGATCGTGCCGAAGAAGAGACCGGCCAGCGAGAACACCTGCCGAACCAGGCCTTGTCCCAGCCCAACGAAAGCTCCGCCCGCCACCACGATGAGAATGGCGATGTCCATCCAGGTCAGATGCTGGCCCACCAGGTCCATCTGTCACTCCTCCCCCACGCGATCTTACTTCGGGTCCAGCCCCCCTCGCGCGTATCTGTTAGTCGGGTCCCACATCAGCCATCCGAGCACTTTTGCGTCCGCCGCCGCTTTTTTCTGCGCCTGTATCTCCCGCGCGTTGTATAGCATGCCGGTGGCCCAGGGATAATCGTCGAAGTATTGAAGCCACGGCCTCAGCTTCACCGGCATCCCTGCCAGCCTCTCACCGGCTTTCTTCAAGCTGTAGTACACAATCTCGTAGGGGTAAGCCACCGCGTTGCGGTAATCGGGTATGCCGTCGGAGTACGTGGACGGATACACCATTGGGGAGATGAAATCCACGTACTTGCCAATCTCCTCTATCTTCTGGCCAATGCCCATGTCGTCCTCGCGCCAGCAAGTGTATCCGAACACGTCGATGGATATGGCCACCCCGAGGGGCTTCAATTGGGCCTTGGCCCTGGAAAGGAACCCGTTGATGGCGTCGAGCCGGTTCTCCATGGTGTTCGGACGTGAGTATCTGGCCGTCGTCACGCTCCCGTCGGTCGGAAAGCGGATGTAATCGAACTGAATTTCGTCAAACCCCTTCTTGGCCGCCTCTTTGGCGATGGCAAGGTTGTAGTCCCACACTTCCTGGCGAGTCGGATCGACCCAGGCCAGGTTCTCGCGATCGATCCATGGCTTCCCGGTCCTGGTATCAATGGTGGCCAGATCGGGACGGCTGGTCGCCAGGGGATTGTCCTTGAAGGTTACGATGCGCGCGATGGTGTAGATGTTCTTCTTCTTGAGGTCGGCCATCAGGGCGTCGAAGTCCTTGACGGTGGGATTGTCGGCCGAGCCGATCTTCTTGGCCAAGGGGACGTCGGTCTTGTAGACGAGAAAGCCCAGGTCGCCCTTGACGTCGATTACGACCGCGTTGGCTTCGCTCTTTTCTATCTTGCTCAGGGCGCCCGACCTCAACCCCTGGTCGGCGATGCCGTAATAGGTCAGGTAGAGCCCCCTGACGGCGAACTGTCTCAGCTGAACGTCCTGCTGCGTCTTTTCCTTAACGGCCAGCACCGCCTTAACGTAGCCCGGAGCGGTGACCGTCATCGTGATGGGGCCCGCCGGAAGATCAACCAGCCGGTAGGTCCCGGCTTCGGTGGTCGTGGCCTCCTGGCCGGCGACTTGAACGAGGGCATTCTTGATGGGATTGCCCGAACCGGCGTCCTTAACCGCTCCCCCCAGCGTGTTGGGGCGCAGACGGAGGTCCAGGGTGGCTTGCCCTTCGTAGGGCACCGTCGCGGTCGCGTACCCCTGGGCCGCCACGGTCAGCGGATTGCCTTTCTTGGCCCCTATAATCTGATAGCTGCCGCCGGCATCCGTGCTCACGGTTTTGTCTGCCAGGCTCACGGACGCGGAGGTGATCGGCGAATTGGCGAAGGAATCAAGGACCTTACCGGATAGTTGAACGGGCCTCAGGGCATCGCTGCGCTTTTCCGAACGATTAACGGTGAATTCCCGCGGCTCGTAACCGTCTGCTTCGAGGCGAAGCGTACTGTCCGTCGAAATGTTGTCGACGACGTAAGTGCCGTCCGGTCCCACCGGGATTTCGGCTGAGGCTTGGCCACTCGAGGACTTGTCTTTTACGGCGATTCTGGCGTTGGCAACAACAGTTCCGCTGGCGGCATCCTTGATAGTTCCCTCGACCTTGATCGGGCCGGCGAAACCGATCGTGTAGATAGCGTACCCGGCCAAAACGAAGACAATCGGGAAGACAGCCAGCAACGGGGACGGCTTGAATCGCCTTGGATAGGAGTCTTTGTTCATCGCGTTGTCCCTTCCACCCTTCCACCACGGTAAAGCGAGGCCTGCCGCGTGACTGCATCCCCGCTTCGCGAATTCGGCTCATTCTAGCCGTTGCCCGCAGGGTTGTCAAGATTGGATTGAGGCTCTCCTTGATATTCGCTTTTTCTCGTGATACTATGGGAGCCTATGAGAGGTAGCTACGTCCTCGTGCTCAGTTCTGAGGTCGAGGTGGAGGTAAGGGTAGGGGAGGGGCATCGTGAACCGAGTTAAATCGTTGGGGCGGATACTAATCGTTCTTCTCACGGCGTTGATTTCCCTGGGGCTTCCTTCGATCTCCAGCGCCGCCGGAAACACCACTTACGAAATGCATGTGAAGCTCGACTTCCCGCGCAGCCAGCTCAACGTGGTGGAAAAGGTGGTATACGTCAACAAAACGGGCACGTCTCTCAGCTCGGTCGGCTTCAACGTCAGCCCGGCGCACTTCAAAGCGTTCAAGCTCATTTCGGCCCGGGTAGGGGGCCAGGATGTCGACTGGCTCCTGGAGGACGTCTCCCTGGACGTAGTACTCCCGCAATCTCTCGATCCCGGCGAGTTCGCCGACATCGAGCTGCGGTTCGATCTCGACGTGCCCTCGATCGGCGGCCGTTTTGGCACCTACGATCACGTGATGGCTCTCGGCAACTGGTTCCCGCTCGTGTCGATCTACCGCGACGGCTGGGACAAACACACTTACACCCCTTTTGGAGACCCTTTCATATCCGAGGTCGCCGACTATCAGGTAACCGTGCAGTCTCAGACCGACGTCGAAATCGCGCACACGGGTAGCCTGATCAAGCGCGAGGGCAATACCTGGCAGATCAAGGCAGAGAACGTCCGAGATTTTGCCATGGCCGTGTCGGACCGATACGAGACCAAGTCGACCAACGTAGATGGGATAACGGTCACGGCCTACAACGCCCGAGGGAACTCCGGCGCAGCCTCTCTATATCTAGAGGCAACGTCGCAGGCGGTCAAGTGGCTCAACCAGAACATCGGAAAGTACCCCTACGATTCCCTGAAGGTCGTCGAAGTGAGTCCGGGCAAGGAAGACATGGTGGGCCAGGAGTATCCCAATCTGGTGTTCATCAGCAGCGCCTATTCCGCTAAGCCGGAAGGGGTCAAGAGCTATTCCGGCTATCTGATCGTCCACGAAATCGGCCATCAGTGGTTCTACGGCCTGGTAGGTAATGACCAGATGAAGGAGCCCTGGCTCGACGAGGCTCTGGTAACCTATCTCGCCTATCGCGTCCTGGACTGGGCTCCCTTGTCTCTGAGCAGCCCGGCCGTCTCCCCTTCGGGCCAGTCCCCGGTAAACTCGACGGTGTACGACTTCAAAGACGAAACGCAGTATTCCGCCACGGCCTATGGCAAGGGAACCGTGTTTCTGCAGGATGTGGCCGGGGTGCTGAAGGGCGATGGCATCGAAGGGGTATTACGAGAATATCTCGACTTGTACAAACACAAGATAGCTACCACCAGAGGTCTTCTCAGTCTCATGCAGTCGCGCGCTTCGACCAGCCTTAATCCTCTCTTCAGGCGATACTTCTCCTTCCCTGAGTATAAGTCGGACACCCCCCTGAAGGTGGATTTCGATTGGCCCCAGGGGGACGCCTGGACGGGAACGGCCTCGATCGGATACCGCGGCGAGGCGCCCATCAAGCGGATCGAGGTATACGCCGACGGCCTGCCCTTGTTGAAGACCAGCAGCCCTTCCAGCCCGATTTCGGTGGACGTGTCGAATCTGGTGGATGGGGAGTACGTGGTGGAGGTGGCTGCCTTCGACGACGGCGGCCGGGTGACGGAGGGTGCCCGTCGGGTCAAAGTATCGGGGGGCCTTTCCGTGCGTCCAATGGCGGTCAAATCGCAGCCGACCCCCACCGCGACCCCGGTGGGCTACGGCATCGCCGCGCCTTTCAACGTCCAGGTCCAGCTTCCCGACTACACTCCCAACCTCGACGCCCCCATCACCCTCGATACGGGGAAGATACTGATGGGAATAGCCGGCCTGGCCGGCGTCTTTGTGGTGCTGGTGCTTTTCGTCGCCATCCAGAGTCGTCGCTCGTGGAAGAGCGATTTCCAGTTCACGGGCTCTAAGCTGGCCAAGTACAATAGCAGGCAAGGGCTTCCCTTGAGGCAGGAATCCGTGCCGGTGGTTAAGGCCGCTCCCAGCCCAGCTTCTTCCATCGTCGCGGAGATTGTTACCAGGCATCATCCGCCGAGCGGGAATTCGGATTTGCCCAAAGTCGACTCGGCGGCTGTTGCCCCAACGTCTGTTGAGCCGGAGGCTTCGCTGGCTCCGATCCGGTGCGCAAATGGAGTGACCGAGTCCGAAGACAAGGGAAACAAAGGTTACTGTCGATTGGAGGGATTCGCCCGGTCCGAGAGGGATGATGATTAGGGCGGACTGACACTAAACCGTTGTCAAGCCCAGCGCCTCACGCGCTTCGGCCACCACGAAAAGGGAGCCGGTGACGCAGATCACATCTCCTGGGAGAGCCACTCCCCTCGCCGCGCCAAGGGCTGCCCGAACGTCGGGTAGAATCGACAGGTTCTTGGTGAGCGGCGCGGCCAGGCCGGCGATTGTTTCCGGTGGAGCGGAGCGGGGATGGTCCGATCTGGTCACGATGGTGTGAGCGGCCGAAGGCACGATCTCGCCCAGTATCCCGGAGATATCCTTGTCCAGCGACGTGCCGACGATCAGGATCAGCCGCCTGCCGGGGAAGGCGGCACCGAGCGCGGCGGCCAGCTTTCGCATCGAGTCGCCGTTGTGTGCCCCGTCCACGACGATCAGGGGGTCGTCGGAGAGCACTTCCATTCTTCCCGGCCAGCGAACCTCGCCTATGCCGGCCCTTACGTCTCGCGGGCTGACCCTTATCCCTCGCCGGGCCAGCGCTTCGAGCGCGCCGACGGCCGTGGCGGCGTTGGCCAGCTGATGCCGGCCGAGGAGGGGCACCTTTATCCGCTCGTAGGCCCCATCGAAGCCGGAGAGCGAGAGCTCATTGCTGGAGCCATCACCGCAGGGATGCCATTTCAGGTCTTCGCCGACCACGATGAGCCTCGCCTTCCTGTCCTCGGAGACCTCCCGGATGACGGCCAGCGCTTCCGGCGCCTGAGGTGCGGATACGACTGTGCCGCCCGGCTTGATGATCCCGGCCTTCTCGCGGGCGATTTGGGCGATCGTGCCTCCCAGCACCTGGGTGTGGTCCAGGCTTATGGAAGTGATGACGGACACCAGAGGCTCGACTACGTTGGTGGCATCCAGCCGTCCGCCCAGTCCGACCTCGAGGACGGCGACGTCCACGTCGCTATCGGCAAAGTGCCGGAAAGCCAGCGCGGTGGTGATCTCGAAGGTCGTCGGGGCTCCCAGATCGGGGTGTAGCCGGGTCAGGATCTCGACGCCGGGACGCACGGATTCGACCGCGTGGCAAAGATCTTCCTCGGAAATTAGCCCGCCTGATATCCTGATTCTTTCCCGGAAGGAGTGAAGGTGAGGCGAAGAGAAGAGCCCGGTCCGAAGCCCGGCGCGGCGCAAGGCGCCGGCGATCATCGCCGCGGTGGAGCCTTTCCCCTTGGTTCCGGCGACGTGGATCGATTTGAACCGTTGGTGGGGGTTTCCCAGCAAGGCCACCAGCCGTCGCACCCGCTCCAGGTCATAGTGAATCGGAGCCAGGGACTGATCGGGGTTTCTCTCGTAGTCCGTGAAGCTGAGGATGTAGTCCATTGCTTCGGTGTAATTCATGGGCCTGCTATCCCTCGGCTTTGAAGGGTGCGATACAGCGCCGTCTGGTCCAGCTGGTTCGGCATCCCAACGGGCCGACCCTCACCCGGCCTTCGGCCGACCTCTCCCAGAGGGAGAGGTGAGCCACTCGCCCCCACCCCTGGCGGGAGGGACGTCCGCCCCTACCTATGGGCCGCGCGGGCGCGGCCTCGGTTCCCCCTCGCCCCTTCGGGGAGAGGGCTGGGGTGAGGGGCGATCTCGGACCTGGAACGCCCAAGATGCCAGGCACCCCCGCCGTTTTTCTAACCCCGCCTAGCGCGCGCCGGCCAGCGCCAGACGTGGCGCCACCCTTCGCATCCGGGAGCTCGCCAGCGCGTCGACGCGCTCGTTGTGGCGGTGTCCGTTGTGCCCTTGCACCCACGACGCCGAGACGATAATCCCCTTGGCCACGATCATCTCGCGTATCTCACTCCAAAGGTCGTCGTTGTCGTTAGCCCGGCACCCTGCCCGAACGTGGTCCACCAGGTAGCGGGAGTCGCTGTGCACTCCCAGGTGCGCGCCATCGGGAACGCAGGTCAAGGCCGCCAGCATGGCGCACACCTCGGCCCGGTTGTTGGTCGTGTCGTGTAGGGATCCGTGCACCTCCCAGCGCTCGCCGCGTGGGCCGAAGATGATGCTGGCCCAACCTCCCGGGCCGTCCGCGTGAGACGAGTCACGTGGAGAGCAGCTCCCGTCGGTGAAAGCCACGAAATGATTGCCGCAATTGGCGCTGTGCAGGTCGTCCCGCACCCGTATGGTGCTCTCGATGACCGAAAGCAGCTCGCAGCTAGGCACAATCTCGTCGTCAAGTAGTAAATTATTTGCTGTTTTCAAAAAGTTGTTCATTCGCTCCTATGATCTTGAAGCCCACCACCACGTGAACTCGCCCTCAGGCGCACACTCCGCCGCGATCTGAAAGAGGAGCAGGGACCCGCGCAAGGGGTACAAAGAGGCCAATATGGGGGCATGTGTGATCTCGTCTTATCCATCGTTAATGAATTATACGACATAATGAGCTACTTGTATAGGGTATGTGGCCGATCAGGGCCGATCAGACGAGGTGGTGATAACAAAGTTTCACAGGGTAGAGTATACCCGCGCGACTTGGACCACTTTGAACGTTCGCCGGTCTACGTCCGGCCTCGCGAAACGTCGCCCCATAAGCGAGAATCTGGCGTCGCGTGCTTCTTCATTGGCCTCATTCCTGGTTCCTCGTCAGCACGGGCAGGTAGACTGCGTAGGTGGACGGTGGAAGAGCCATTGCCCACAGCTCCTCTCCGGTGCTGTTTTCCATGGCGGTAAAGAAGGCAGTTGAGCCCACGACTGTGAGCTCTCTCGGACCACTCCCACCCGCCCCTGGGGCGATGTCCTGGACAATCGTTGTCGTCGCGCCGGTACCGCCGGACTTCCACAACTCGCGACCGGTACCTGACTCGTAAGCGGTAAAGAAGAGAACTCCTCCAATAGCGATTAGTGCCGACGGCGACGAAGATTCAGGGCCGGCGAAGATATCCTTGACCATCAATGTGCCCGCTTCAGTCCCGTCGCTCTTCCAAAGCTCGACGCCGTTCGCGCCATTGTCGGCTGTGAAGAAAGTCACGCCGCTTTCACCGTTAAGGCTGGAGGGAGAGGACCCAGCGATGCCTGGTTTGATGTCTCTTACGAGCGAAGTGGTTGCCGCGGTCCCTTCACTCTTCCACAGTTCAAGGCCGTGTACGCCATCGTCGGCGCTGAAAAACAGGGTTCCGTTCACGTCGGTGAGGTCTGTCGGGGACGACCCGCTCGCGCCGGAATTGATATCGCTTACCAGGAGAGTTCCGGCCTCAGTCCCGTCGCTCTTCCACAACTCGGCGCCGTGTGCGCCGTCACTGGCAGTAAAAAACAGCGTGCCGGATACGTCGGCTAATCTGGAGGGATTCGACGCATTTGCCCCGGGATTGATGTCCTTGACGATGAAGGTGCCTTCCTCGGTTCCGTCGCTCCTCCACAACTCCGCCCCGTGTGTGCCATCGTTGGCGACGAAAAACAGGGTTCCGTTAATGTTGGTGAGCCTGCTCGGAGCCGAGTCGTTTGCGCCGGGGCTGATGTCTTTGACCATGAAGGTGCTGGCACTGGTCCCGTCACTTGTCCATAATTCATATCCGTGACTGCCATCATTCGCCTCGAAGAGCAGCTTTCCCCCGAAGGCAAGAACCTGTTGGAACGGGTGCCTCAGAGAGTCGCCGCCAGCCCGTATGTCCTTCACCATTACCGTCCCCGCCGCTGTTCCGTCGCTTTGCCATAGCTCGTATCCATGTGAGAAATCTGAAGCGGCGAAGAAAAGCGTGCCATTCAAATTGTAGAGATCCGTGGGGTAGATCAACGAGTTATAGGAGCCCGCGACGATGTCCTTGACCATCGTGGTTCCTGAGGTTGTCGCATCGCTCCTCCACAACTCGTAGCCGTGAGAGCCGTCGTCGGCGCTGAAAAACAGGGTGCCGTTCGAGCTTAGGAAGGAGTAAGGGGATGAACTGAAAGCGCTACGGCCAGTATTCGTAAGAGGTATGGTGCCTTCCTCGGTTCCGTCGCTTCTCCACAACTCCCGGCCGCGCGCGCCGTCATTAGCTCCAAAAAGCAGGATGCCGCCCAAGTTCACGAAGGAAGAATAGCTATCTAATGAAGATCCTTGGCCCGGGTTGACATCGTTGACGAGGGTGGTCCCGGACTCTGTCCCATCGCTTTTCCAGAGTTCTGTGCCGTGAACACCATCGCTGGCTGCTAGGAAAAGCGTCCCATTCACGTTGATGAGATAGGCAGGGCTGGAGCCACTTGCCCCTAGGTTGATGTCTTTGACCATGACCGTCCCGCCCTCGGTTCCATCGCTCCTCCACAGCTCGTACCCGTGCCCGGCGTCGGCGGCACTGAAGAACAGTGTCCCGTTGATGTCGGTCAGACTTGTGAGATTCGTCCCGGTTGCGCCGGAGAAGATGTCTCTCACGAGCTGAGTGCCGGTTATCGTTCCATCGCTTATCCACAACTCCTGCCCGTTGATGCCGTCGTCTGCATTGAAGTACAGTCTGCCGCCGACGCTAATCAGATTCGTGGGGTTCGAGCTGGTAGGGGGGAATATCCAGTCAATGCCGGCGTTAATATCTGCCACCATAACGGTTCCTGTGATGGTGCCATCGGTTTTCCACAGCTCGCTGCCGTGAACCTGGTCTCTGGCGATGAAGAAGATCGTCCCACGTAAGTCGGCGAAGGGGGGACTGCTATCACATGGGGTAGATTGAGAGCCGCCTGGTCCGGGATAAATGTCCCTCACGAGCACGGTGCCTTCCTCGGTTCCATCGCTCTTCCACAACTCCCACCCACTCGTGCCGTCGTCGGCCCAGAAAAACAGGGTGTCATTTGCGTTGAAAAGGGCGTTGCGGCAAGCGTTGGGGAATGCATTGGCCGCGCCCGGTCGGATGTCCTTCACGAGCACGGTGCCTTCCTCGGTTCCATCGCTCTTCCACAACTCCAACCCGTGGGTGCCGTCGTCGGCCATAAAGAACAGTGTGTTGGCGACGGCAGTTAGATAGCGAGAGTGAGAGTCGATTTCCCCTGGATAGATGTCTTTCACCAGCACAGTGCCTGACGCGGTGCCGTCGCTCTTCCACAACTCGGCGCCGTGCTCGTGGTCGTCGGCGATGAAGAACAGGTTCCCGTCGAGATTGGTGAGCTGATGAGGGGAGGACCCAAAGGTGCCTGGCGCTGCCCCTACGTATTGATTGATGTCTCTAACGATGTATGTTCCGGCGGCGGTCCCGTCGCTCCTCCACAACTCACTCCCATTTGCCCCATCAACAGCGGAGAAGAAAGCTATGCCGCCGATCTCAACAAGCTCTTGAGAGTACGAGCCTCCTGTAAGGTACAGCCGAGGGTTGATGTCTTTGACGAGATAGGCCGGACCATCGGCGCCCGCCGAGGGCGGACGCCAGAGGAAGACGGTGAGCAGCAGGAGCATCAATAACGTGATAAGTGGCAGCGCCCAGCCACGATGCAAAGCAGTGTGTGAAGCATTGAGTTTGCCCTTGGCCAAAGCTGCTCGACTCACGTGACGACCTCCTTTTCCCGATTGGATGTGGATCCTGCAGCGACCCACGATCCAATCTGAAGTCTTTTGCCGTGCGAAACCGTCAATTCCGAGTGACTACGGGCAAGAAGAGCTTGTGAGTCGTGAGTGAGGCGGGCATAGCCCAAAGTTCCCGGCCGGTGACGCCGTCATCAGCTTGGAAGAAGATCGTCGAGAAGCATCGTGCCCCCTCTCGTCCCATCGCTTCTCCACAACTCCCGCCCGCTGACACCATCGTTGGCCTCGAAAACCACGGTACCATCTAGCCTCAAGGCGTTGGCCGGATTGGACGAGCTAACTCCCATCTGAATGTCCCTGACGAGGAGAGTACCCGCTTCGGTCCCGTCGGTTCTCCAAAGCTCACGCCCATTCGTCGGATCAGTGGCGGAGAACAAAGTGATTCCTCCGATCTGGGCAAAGGGGAAGGGATCCGAGCCAGTTGGCCCGACACTGATATCTATCATCAGCGTAGTGCCATCTGCCGTCCCGTCGCTTCTCCAAAGCTCAATTCCAGAGTCGGAGTATCCCGAAAAGAAGACGACCCCGTTCACGACCTTGATGTCACAAACCCCGAAAAGATCACCTACCATAGCCGTACCCGCCGCAGAGCCATCACTCCGCCACAAGTTTCGATGGTGCACCCCATCGTCCGCGATGAAATACACGGTATTTCCGCCGGCCGCGAAGGTATTGGGAACAGAACAGTCGGCCGACGATGGGGTAGTCCTGATGTCCTTGACCAGACGAGCCAACCCGTTGGCTGTTTGGAGGCTACTGGACAAGGCATGGTCAAGCGGAACTAGTAGTATCAGCGCTGCGAAGACCGCGCCAGGAACGTACCGAGTCATTGGCAACGCCTTGGAAACGGTCCTCATGCTCTGGGCGATTCGAGTAGCCGAGAGCACTCCATACCTCCTCTGTGCGGTTGCAGACACGCTGACTGTGCGGTTCGAACAGGTCGTCGCGCTCTACCTTGGCGCAGCGTTACCCAAAGTGCCTCTCCGAACGACTGGCGCGCGCGACGAACGCGGCACGCTAGAAGCGTTGCGGTGGCTGGGAACGCTCTGCTAACACCGGAGCAAGATTCCCTTTCGCAGGGCGCGAGTCACTTAAGAAAAGATGCGTCTCCTACATCGCTCGATGCGGCAAATCGATTACATCTGCAATCGGGGCGCCTCCTGCACTTTCGGAAGCGCCGCCATACTAGCATACACATAGCAGTAAATCAAGCTCGCGCCGGCACTTCAGGTCATTAGCAGATTCTTGCCTGGCAGACAAAGCCAGCGTTAGAATCGTGGTGACGTTGCCGCACTGAGCCATGACCATTTCCCAGTGCGTCAAGGAGGTGCTTTCCATGGTTGTAGATCGTGTCGAAATCAACCCTGCCGTTATGCTCGGCAAGCCCGTGATTCGTGGCACCCTAATCACCGTTGAACTCATCCTGCGTATGGTCAGCGAGGGAGCCCCCGTGGAAGATCTGCTCGATGCCTACCAGAATGTACCCGTTAATCGCATCTCCGCCCAGCGCTTGGCTTTCTCCGAGGAACCAGGAGAAGTTGACAAATCCAAGAACTATCATAGCGAAGGCAAGATAGGGGAGTATCGATTTCAAGGTGGCCTTCACTACCATTTCACCTTATTCAGCCTGCAACAAGCATTGACACGCCGCGTCAAGGAATTCGCTCTGGAGTAATATGAGTCCCATCGAATATGGGAGGGGTTCGCACTGGAGGGAATAGGGTCATAGCGAGCGTTACGAGTTGGGACACAGGCGTGGCGCCAGCAAACGCATT
Source organism: Chloroflexota bacterium (assembly GCA_023489135.1). Next base: position 6,689 of record JAMDCE010000242.1, on the reverse strand, counting down.
ATGCGCAACTCACACGCCCTTCCCTCGCAGGCGAATCCGCTACCCATGCTGTTCATCCTGTCTATCGATGTTTCGTTGTCCCTAACTCGAAACGCTCACGATACCCATAGATGATTTGTCAGCGCGCTGCTCGCCGTTCCTTCAACCGCTCCAGAATCCACATCCGAACCAGGGTAGACGACGGCAGCCCCATCTCTCGCGCCACCTGTCTTAGTTCCTTGATTGTGTCGTCCTCCAGTTTCACGGTGAGCACCCCTTCGTAAGTAGGTCTGGGCAGCTTCACTTTCACCTCCTCGAACTCATCGGGGAATTCCTCCGGGCTATGTTTATCCCAATACTCACCTGCCTCAATCTCGTTTTTGAAACCGGGAATCGTGCTCGGCACAGTTTCCTTTCGCCTTGGCATAGTCTTCTTCACTCCTTCCGATATCGCTGAAAGCGCCGTCTTTCCGCATCGTTCATATCTCGGGCTGTCGCCAGGCGGAACGCACCTTGAGACACTGGATAAACAAAAACGATCAGATAACGGCCGCCCCTGGTCTGTCCGTAAATGCCGTAGCTACCCTCACGGCCACGTCGGACTAGTGGATCTGAGAGACAAATGTCGTCCACGTCCTCGCGGCTAACCGCGTGCTTGGTCCAGATGTGTTCTTCCCTCTCGGCGGTGACGATGATTCTGTTGATAGGGAACAACGCGTCAACCTTCGCAATCCGGAGCACGTGCCGAGCAATACGGCGTATGTTGTCGACTATCACATTGTAATACCACTGTTGCCCAGATTACAAGAACGGGTTAAGGTTGACGTATGTACTCAGGGTGCCATCGTTCTGGGAGACGCCTTCCCGCCTGCTGCTTTGATGGATGAGATATGTCCCCCCACTTTCAGGGAGCATCAGTTTGGGATGTTATCCACTCGGGAGGGGCTCAAAGAATCCCTTTCCCCTGAACGGTCTCGCTGACGGCCCTGAATTCGAAGGGCAGGCGAGGGTGATCGGCACGTATCTTGCCGCAGCGCTCCGGACCGCTCAAAAGGTGAGCGCTCAGCCGGCCAAGAGATCCTATCAGGAGGACTAGAGCATGTTGAACAAGCTGGAAGAGATGGATCGGCAGGTGTGGGATGCGCATCCGCGAATGCTCGAAGATGTGACCCATGTGCTCGGTGGCGCGGGAGTAGGGTTGCTGGTCTATTCCGCGGTCGCGCGATGGGCGCGGCCCATCGGCTACACTCTTTTGGGAATGTCTTTCTTTCTTCACCTGTACGCTTTCGTAGCGGCACAGCCGAAAATACCTGCTCGGCCAAAGATCGAGGTCCCAGAGCCCAAGATGCGGCGCGCGGCCTGACTTCGCTTCGTCAAGACGATCTTGGTGAGTCCTTTTTCGCTCCCTCGGTACCGATGCCTCCAAACGCCCCGCGCCTCGGTTGACGCAAATGGTGTACTGTTTGGTGCGGCCTGGGATCCCGCCCCTGTGCTGGAGTTGAGGAGGACTGATCCTCATTTGCTGGCTGGTGCGACAAGAGAACTTCCTGGGTGATCTCACCCCCTCGAACCCAAAGACTAAGGAATTCAACAGGAGGGGCATTCCCTTCGCCGCGCAGCAGGAACTGAGATTAACGTACTAAGACGAGGTCCTGTTGCAAAAGTACAGGCCAGACCTGATTTGCTTCGGGAAAATCATCGTCGAGATCAAAGCCGTGAAAGAAATAGCGCCCGAGCACAAAGCCCAGCTCTTGAACTATTTGAAAGCAGCTCAACTGAACCTGGGGTTACTCGTGAACTTTGGAAGCTACACCGAAAGCACAGATCGAGCGAATGGTCCTATGATCCTTCCGTGACTTCCGTGTATTCCGTGGTCAATTATCGACAGGGCGAGTAACCACGGAAGGCACGGAACACACGGAAAGCCAATGAGTTCTTACAGGTTCGCATGGAGGGGACAAGGCAGGTGACCCGGTCGGTCAAATATTACAGTCTGGACGCGATCCTGGCCGTGGGATATCGGGTCCGTTCGGAGCGGGGCACACAGTTCCGCCGATGGGCCACAGAGCGGCTAAAAGAGTAAAGGGAAGGAGTTCGTGGAGCTGCGCGTCCCCGGCGGCGAATTCTATTTGAATATCGGCGAAACCTATGGCGGTTTGGAGCCGCTGGCGGTGCAGCGGGCGATGATCCGACGCACGATCAAGGAGCATCTGGACAAGGAATTGCGTCTGGCTCCGCTTGGCATCAAGGTCCTCAGCCTGTTCTTTATCGACTCGGTGGATCGCTATCGCAAGTGCGACGCCGATGGTAACTCGGTGAAGGGGGGTTACTCCCTTATCTTTGAGGAGGAATACCACCGGCTGATCATGCACCCGGATTACCAGAGCCCGTTCAAAGAAGTGGACGTCACGTCGTCAGTTGAAGCAGTAGACGATGGCTATTTCTCCATCGGCAAGAAGGGAAGGTGGACGGAGACTGCCGAGAACAACGAGGGCAACCGCGAAAACGCCGAACGCGCCTACCACTTGATTATGCCAAAAAATCCTTGACGGGATAGAGTATAGTGTCACAAATTGTATCCTTCGACCCCCTGACTAATCGCCTGCTTATTGCCCCCACAACATCTTTCAGCACGTCAGCCTCCTTGCTCACCGGTTGGCTCTGCCACGCTGAGTCCGATCAATTCCCGAGCGCCTGGTTGGATAGTTGTGGTTTGACACAGTTGAGTGATGGGAGCTATACTTTTAAGCTGATATGGGAGGAGAAGCACGTGAAGTTCGATGAGAAAGAATATGCCGTAAGAGAATTGGTCGCAGCTTTCAGGTCGGGTTCCTTAACCAGGAATCCCGAGTACCAACGCGGCGCCGCGTGGGGGAAACAGCAGAAGCAAGCCCTGATTGATTCCATCTTTCGTGCTTATCCAGTGCCGCCCCTCTTCCTAGAGGTGAAGACCAAAGCAAGCCTCGGAGGAAGTCCTCAAGAAGTCTATGAGATAATAGACGGTCAGCAACGCATTCTTGCCTTGCACGAATACTTGAGAGACAGCTTTCCTCTTCTTGAGCCACAAGACCCAAAACTCCGTTTGCCCATTAGCTTGCGTCCAACAGGTGCACCTTGGGCTAACAAGCGGTGTTCAGACCTTTCCGATGACCTGCGGGAAACCCTCGAAGGGTATCTAATGCGCGTTTACCTAGTAAGAGATGTCGAAAACTCGGACGAAGTACGTGACTTGTTCATCCGACTTCAAAGCGGCACCGCGCTAACGCGTCAGCAGATACGAGATGCATGGCCTGGGGAGATTGGGCCGCGTATCGAGCTATGGGCTGGGAAGCTGTCTACGAGTCCTAACTCGACTTTTGCACCTAAGAATTGAATCTCTCAAGTGGCTGGTGCAGTTCAAAAGCACCAGCTCAGGGCAGTGCTAGGTCGCACTCGCACTGTCCCCACTCGGCCGCGCCGCAAAGTGGGGCAGTGACCGCTTGCCGGTTAGCCCAACGACCCTACTCCTTCGGGATGCCCGCCTCGTTACTCTAGGGGCACACGGCCCGCAGGAGCGGCGTCATCACCTGGTGCAGGGGCTGCCCTTGCGCCAGGCCAGCGCTGATAAACAGCGCCAGAGCCCACAGACTATGGGCTTGCGTAGCCCGGCGCCAGAATGCTGTGCTGCCTTCAAGTTCCAACTTGAGTTCACGTTGAAGCCTCTGGCGAAGGACCGGGTCGTGTTGGGCTGCGCGCAGTAAGCTGTACACTGTGGCGACTAAGGCGACATGTCGTTCAATGGCCTTGAAGTCCCGCAGTTGATACTGGTCCAACCCTTCGGCTTTGCCTTCTTCATGATAGACTTCCACGGGCCAACGGTGGCGTCGGATACGGGTGATGCCCAAGGCCTGCCAGTGCAGGCGGTTGGCGATGATGAATACAGGATTGTCGTCGAGGTCCTCCTGGCGATGGTTGATCACCAGACGGACCTTGCCAAACGACTGAATCTGATGCGTCCCGCAGTAGCTGTAGTACGACTCGCGCTCGCCCTTGTAGCGAATCGTGAGTCGCTGGAAGACACCGGGAAGGTGATCCCCCAGCGCCTGCAGGTGCTCCGCTTTCAGTCGTGCCGCAAAACTGTCCAAACGCTCGGCGCCGGTCTTCAAGACCACCTTATCGTCCTCGGCCAAGCTGCCAACATAGGCCAAACCCAGGGTATTGCCGACATAATGACAGAACCCGGGTTGGGTGTACCAGTTATCGAAAGTCACCGGAACGTGCGTGCGCAACTCGGGATGTACTTCGACCCAGTGGCTGAGCAATTGCTCGGCGATCCGCAACTTGCTATCGTACAAGGCTGCGACCTCCGGCTGGTGCGAATGACGTCGCCATACTCCCATCAAGTAAGCTTTCCACCTGTCCGGGGCTTCCGTTTTCAGCGTTTGCTTGCACTCTCGAAGCTGGATGTCCGCGGCGACCAGGCCGCATTCGAGTTTTGCCAAATCCACGGGCTTCCAAAGCTGAAAGGAGACCGGATAGTCAGTGTCGTCATCACTGTAGTGCAGCGTCACGAGGTTGTGCGCCCAGACGTAGCGGTCTTCCTTGGGGTCATAAAGCTTGGTAATCTCGTCAAAGTGGTGGCCGTAGTGTGTGAGCAGGGTGTCATCCACGCCGAGCACGCCCTGGGGCTTCAAACGGGTAGCCGGCAGGGAGTTGAGAAGGTCCAAGCGCGCCTGATTCAGTTCCGCGATAGTGAAGGGACTTTCGGTGAGCAGACGATTAAGGGAACTCTGGTTGCGGCTCTCGACCACGAACAAGCGGTTGATGCCATCCACCGTCTTGTTCTCCGACACGATCAAGCCGGTGATGTAGCGCTTGAATTGCACGAGGGCTTCGGGCGAGAACACTCGCTCGAAATGCGGTGCGTAATGCTGCACCAACTCGGGGAACTCGACCAAAGGTATCATCGGTCACCTCTCTGAGCACTGAATGGGACTGCGCTCAGTTACTCAGCAGAGTACGTGCCTGGGTTCCTGGTCACCCAACGCTTGAGGATTCAGTTGTTAAGGTGCTGCAAAAGTCGAGTCCTAAGTACGATTTCTTCAACGCGGTGGATGGCAGGGGCACCCGCGACGATGAAGATGACTCAAACGACGCGTATGTCAAACATCGCACGACTTGTGCCCAACTATGCACGCTTCTTATGGAGAGATCCGGAAACCCATTTTCGGCCCCAAGTGTAAAGGCTGCCGACTTGGACAGTCTATATCACCGTTACACTCAAATCCCATCAGGCGAAAATCCTTTCGAAAATATTGAGCGTATCTTTGGCCAAATACAGGAGATCACTGACCGAATTGCCGCCAAACAGCACGGCCGTCGAAAGGTGGCGAAGATTACTTTGTTCGCACTCGCCATGTACATTCAGGACTCGCAACGATCAAGTCAATTCAAACTGACAACTGAAGCCAAAGCAAAGTTGGCACGTGCGACAAGTGAACCGAGCATCAAGCAAAACAGCAGGGCAGTGTCAGGCGGGGTAATCTACCATTACTACGAGCGCTGGCGGCAGGCACTTCCGCCAGGTATCGGAGTAATACTCGATCCTAATCGAGCCTTCGGCGAAAAAGACAGAGAAGTGATAAGGAAGCGTCAACAGTCGAAGTGTGCGATATGTAGCGAGTACGTCAACAGCGAGGATGAAGAGTATGATCACTATCCAGTGCCGTATCGTGATGGCGGCAAGACCACTGTTGACAACGGCCGTCTGCTTCACAAGGAATGCCATCCTCGTGGGCGACCCGCAGATGACTAGAAGATAACCATGTTATGGACCTCGTACGTGAAAACGTGATTCAACACATTGCAGCAGGGGTGAAGGGGAAGACCGTGAGAGAGGGGTTGGATGATATCCGAGAACAGCATGGTTCACCTCGAAAACACGGATCTGAATAGCGATGTTCAGAAGAATACTCTTTCAGTTGCGATCATCATTACTCGTATCAGTTCGGGTAAGCGGTGGACGGTAAGCTCTTGAGTCGAGACCATACGATTGTACTGCACTTCTCGGGACCCTTCGAGCTTTGCAGCGAAGCGCATGACGTGCTTTTTGATTGTGCTCAAAGACAGGCTTCCGGCATTTACCTTTGGGCGGTACAGGTAAACGACACGTATAGAGTCACGTATGTCGGCGAGACTGGCACATCGTTCTATCAAAGAACAAAGGAGCACCTTATCCAAACGTTGGGTGGCAATTATCGTATCTGCAATGCCACAGCGATGCGCCAAGGAACCGAAGATGTGTTGTGGGACGGTTTGTGGCGCCGAGGCACACGTCACAAGTTTCCCGAGCTTCTAAAACGCTATGAGGAACTAGCCCCGCGCATCAAGGAATTCCTGCAGGCGAAAGTGGTCTTCGTGGCGGCTACCGACTGCGACCGTGTGTTAAGAAGAAGAATCGAGGGTGCGATTGCTGCAGCGCTCCGGTCTGATAGTATCGCTTCAAGCCTTTTGCCTTCAGATGTCAGGTATAGAACGCGAATGAGCCGTGAAACGCCGGTGGAAGTGAGAATTGAGTCAGACCACCAGATCATCGGTTTCCCTCGCTACATCACCGCCTGATTGGCAGTTCAGCTAGACGCTCTGCTCCCCCGCGCCCGCTCTAAGAATAGCAAACAATACAAGAGGCGGATGCTTTGAAGAATGCCGACAGGAATTCCTTGATGCGCGGG
>JAMDCE010000256.1 GCA_023489135.1 Chloroflexota bacterium | reverse complement strand
AGATATGCGATGCAGGTCAGTCCCGTCGATAGTGATGCGGCCCTTCCGGATGTCGTAGAACCGACCAATCAAATTGATGAGAGAGCTCTTGCCAGCCCCTGTCTCACCCACAAAAGCGATGGCCTGCCCCGCCTTTGCTTCCAGGGTTACGTCGCGGAGAACCGTTGTGGCGTCGTAGCCAAAGGAGACGTGGTCGAACTGAACGTCACCACGAAGCATCGGAAGCTCCACCGCATCGGGCGGGTCGACAATGTCGGGTTCGAGGTCGGTCAGTTCAAAGATCCGCTCTCCGGCGGCCATGGCCGATTGAAGCGTGTCGTAGCGCTGGCTTATATCCCTGATGGGGTCGAAAAAGCGCCCCACGTAGAGGATGAAGGCCACCAGCTCACCGGCAGTCAACTGCAAATGGAGAACCTGAGATCCGCCATACCAGATGACCAGGCCTGTCGCCACAGCGGCCATAAGGTCTGAAGTGGGGTAAAAGACTCCACTGAGCACGGCCGCGTTCACGTTGGCCTGGAGATTGCGCCGGTTCACCTCCTTAAAGTCAGCTAGATTGCGCTCCTCGCGACCAAAAGACTGCACAACTCTGATACCCGAAAGATCTTCTTGCAGCGCGCCGTTGACGTCGGCGATGGTCTGCCTGACGGACCGGTAGGTGCGCCGCGCCCTAGCCTGCCACAGCGCGGCCACCAGAATCATCAGCGGCAGGACGGTGAAGGTGAGAAGAGAAAGAGACAGGTTCATCGAAAGCATCACGACCACAATGCCAACCAGCGTGGCCACGTCTCCAATCACGCTGATAATGCCAGAAGTCAAGAGGTCCTGCAGCGAACTCACGTCGTTTTGCACGCGCGACATCAAACGGCCCACGCCCGTGTGGTCGTAGAAGCTAAAGGACAACCGCTGCAGATGGTCAAACAACTGCTGGCGAAGCCGGAAGATAATGTTCTGTCCCACCCAGGACATCAGGTACGTCTGCCCGTAGCTGGCACCCCAGTTGGCCAATTGCGCTCCGACGAATATCGCGATGACTGCGTCGAGGGTGAGCAGATCCTTCTGACCAATGCCCGAATCGATGGCAAGCTTGATGAGGTAGGGACCGGCCAGACTGGCCGCCGAGGCCGTTAACAGGAAGAGGACCGAGAGCGCGATCCGCCACTTGAATGGACCCAGGTAACCCAGGAGGCGCATAGCAATGCGATGGTCGTACACTTTGGCGATGGCTTCGTCGCCGGAAGTCGGCACGCCGTGGTGAGAGTGGATCATTTCCGTGTCCCCACACTATCCGGGAAATCGGTTGGCCTCTCCAGACCGGTGGTCCTCCCCTCGCCATCAATCTCCTCCGGAAGGGCTTCGTCATGCTGTTGGAGCTCATAGAGGCTGCTGTAGAGCCCTTGCTGGCGAAGCAAATCACCGTGAGTGCCTTTCTCGACGATCCGGCCGTCCCGGAGGACGAAGATCTGGTCGGCGTTCTTGACGGTGTCGAGCCGGTGAGCAATGACGAAAGTCGTACGCCCCTTCATCAACTGGGCCAGCGCCATTTGGATCAGGTACGCTGTTTCGGTGTCAACGCTGGAGGTGGCATCGTCGAGAATCAGCAGCGGGGGATCCAGCAAAAGGGCCCTGGCGATGGCGATTCGCTGCCGCTGCCCGCCGGAGAGGGTTATCCCGCGCTCTCCCACCACGGTGTTGTAGCCCTCCGGCAGGGCCTCGATGAATTCGTGGGCGTGAGCACTTCTTGCCGCCGCGACGATGGCCTCCAGAGACGCAGCGCGGAGGCCATAGGCTATGTTCTCCCGAACCGAAATGGAGAATAGAAACGTATCCTGAAGCACCAGGCCGATCTGCCGCCGCAAGGAGGAAAGCCCTAACTCCCTCACGTCGTACCCGTCTATGGTCAGGCGTCCCGAGGCCACGTCGTAGAAGCGAGGGAGGAGACTCACCACGGTGCTCTTGCCCGAGCCAGGCGGACCGACCAGCGCGATGACCTGCCCTGGCTCGGCCTCTAGATTTAGATCGGACAAGACGTTGTTCTGACCGTCGTAGTTGAAAGATACGTTTTCGAAACGGATGTGACCACGGATGGGCGGCAATTCCCGAGCACTCGGCACCTCAATGACATTGGAGGGAGCATCCAACACCTCAAAAACCCGCTCGGCCGAGGCCATCACTCGCGCCGTCAGGTTCACCAGCCAGCCCACAATGCGGATAGGCCAGGCGAGAATGACGAGGTAACTGTTGAAGGCCACCAGCGTGCCAATACTGAGATGTCCGGCAATAACCTCGCGACCTCCATACCACAAAATCCCCGCCGTGCCAAGACTGGTCAGAAAAGCCATCAGAGGGGCGTTGAATGCCCATATCCTCACCGCGCTAACGTTCCTCTCCAAGAGTTCCCAGTTCTCGCGGCTGAACTTGTCCATTTCGTACTTCTCTCGCCCGAAGGCTCGCACAACCCGCACGCCGGAGAGGTTCTCCTGGAGAACGGTGGTCATATTGGCGAACTGCTGCTGCACGCCCACAAACATGGGGCGCAGCTTTCGACCCACGGTAACGGCTCTGGCCGCCAGGAAGGGAACCACGGCCAGGGAAACCAGGGCCAGCCGCCAGTCCAACCAGAAAAGCACCGTCGCGACGGTGAAGAAGACGATAACGCCGTTGACTATGTTGGTCAGTCCGAAGGAGACAAAGCGCTGGGTGACGTCCACATCCGAGGTCAATCTGGCCATGGACTGGCCCGTGGGAGTGCGGTCGTGGAAGCTGAAGGGCAGGCGAAGAAGGTGGGCGTAAAGATCGTTGCGCAGGTCGTTGGCCACCCTTTGGGAAAGGTATTCCACCAGATAGGTCTGGCCGAAGTAGAAGAGCCCCTTCAGAACGCTCAGGCCCACCACAATCAGGGCGGCCACCACCAGAAAACCGTAGTCGCCCGCCACGAGACCGCGGTCAATTACCTCCTTCAACAGCCACGGCACGGCAAGACTAAGGAGAGAACTGACCAAGATGCAAGTGTAGGCTAAACCGACTCGGCTCTTGTAAGGTGTTAGATATTTAAGAATGCGGAGCAGAAGCGTCATCAGAACTGACTTTCGACTGTGGCGAAGGCCTTCCCAGGACTGCCCCCACGATCCGGCGATGGCCTCGCAGGAATTCGTCAGCGCCCATCGCCTTCTTTCCGGCCAACTGCACCTCGAGGAGAGCCAGTTGCCCTCGCCCACAAGCTACCATCAACTCGCCCTCCTCCCGGCCGGCCCGGCCGGACGCCACCCCAACGGACATCACGCTTACCCTTCCAGGCGCAGCGCCGCCGCTATCCAGGCGCACAGCAGCGCGAAGGATCTTGAGCTGCTTGCCATCCCAGAAGGTATAAGCGGTGGGCCAGGGGTAAAACGCGCGCACCTGCCGTTCGATGTACTCGGCGGGTGTCGTCCAGTCTATCAGCCCGTCCTCCTTGGCCAGCATCTTCACGTAGGTGGCCTGCGAGGGGTCCTGTGGTCGCGGCGTGATCTTGCCCTGAGTCCATTCAGGCAGAACTTCCAGCAGAAGCCGCGCGCCGGCCTCAGCCAGCTTCGCTCCCAGCGACTCAGCGGTGTCTGTGGAGTAAATCTCCACCGCCACTTGCGCCAGGATCGGACCACTATCCATTCCCTCGTCCATCAACATGATAGTGATGCCGGTTTCCTTTTCACCGTCGAGAATGGCCTCCGAGATGGGGGCCGCGCCGCGGTACTTTGGGAGGAGCGAGGCGTGGACGTTCAGGCATCCGAGAGTGGGAAGGGCGAGGACCTCCCGTGGAAGGATCTTGCCGAAGGCCGCCACGACGATAACGTCCGGCTGCAAGGACCGCAATTCTTCCAGAAGGTTGACATCTCGCAATCTTTGAGGCTGAAAGACGCGCAAGCCATATTGGAGCGCCACAAGCTTTACCGGGGGTGGGGTGGGCGTGCCCTTTCGCCCCACCGGCTTATCCGGCTGAGTAACCACTCCGACGATGTCATAACCGGCCTGCTGCAGGCCTTCCAATACGGGCACGGCGAATCTGGGGGTGCCCATAAATACAATTCGTTCTCGATGCTCCATACTCCTAGGATACCCCCGGTCCCAGGAAGTGTCAAGGCGAACAGACTGGAGGCACTTCCTCCTCAAAGGGGGAGACGCTGGGGATCTGTTATCCCTCCCGCAGGTACTCTACCTGGCCGGCATCTCAACTATGTCGTAACCTGCGGGAGGATTTGTCCTCGCTCCCGCGGGTTACCAGGCGTGAAAGGAAGATTCGGCGTGTAGAATACCCGCGGGAGATTGTGGCTCTTTCCGCCCGGGGAGTTTTGTCTTGACCTCGCGGAGGTTTCCTCGGCGGCGAAAGCTATCACGACAGCAGTGACCCGCGGGAGGTTTTGGAGCTGTGGGCGATGTAATCGGCGGGAGGCTGGGGCGCCGTCTTTTTGAAACCCGCGGGAGAATCCGTCCTACCCGGGCAACGACGAAGGGCCGCATTGGATACTAGGTTTGAACCTAATTGACAAGGATAGGCGTTTGTATTATAGTGAACCTGCACCGCTCTGTGCGTACGCTGGCGAAACAAGGAGGACGACGTGAGCGGCTTGTTTGGGAAGCGAGAAGCAGGAATGGCCAGCCTGGCTGAGGGCAAGATCGAGACTGTAATTGGCATAAGCACTACCCTAATCGGTTCTATTAGGACCGAAGGAAATGTGCGCATTGATGGCCTTATGGAAGGCGATCTGGATACCGCTGGCAGCCTGGTGGTGAGCAGGACCGGCCGGCTGAGCGGGAACGTCAGAGCGAAGGACGTCATCGTGGCCGGCGCTATTAAAGGTGACATCGACGCGGTCGGTCGGGTGGAGCTGGCCTCGACCTCAAAGGTCTGGGGCAATGTGGTCAGCGACACCTTACTAATCGACGAAGGAGCTGTCTTCCGGGGCGAGAGCGCCATGCGCGAAGAGTACGCCCTGGAATCGCTGGATTTCAGCCCCACCCGCCGCGAGCCTGCGCCCGAAGCCTGAGGAACGGCCGGCCGTCGCATTACCATACCAGATTAATTCACTCCGTCTACCGGCCGTCCGGTAGGCGATTATTTTGTCAGGGGGAAGGTTCATTGCTGCAAACGCTGCTGGAAGATAAGGCGCTGAGGCCCATTTTCGACAAAGTTGAGAGCGGAGAGCGGTTGAGTTTCGAGGACGGGGTCACCCTCTTTCGGTCTTCCGATCTCCTCTCCATCGGCTACCTGGCCGACACAGTCAGACGGCGCAAACACGGCGATTTTGTATACTTCATTCAGAACCGGCATATCAATTACACCAACGTGTGCAAGAACCGCTGCCGCTTTTGCGCCTTCAGCCGAAACCGGGAAGACAGGGACGCTTACACCATGACCGTGGACGATGTTATGTCGAGCGCCGGCCAGACCTACACCTCACGCGTGAGCGAATTTCACATCGTCGGCGGCCTGGAACCGGACCTGCCTTTCCAGTACTACATTGAGATGCTCCGGCAACTAAAGGCCAGTTATCCCAACGTCATCATCCAGGCCTTCACGGCAGTGGAAATAGCGCACCTGGGCGAGATAAGCGGCCTCGGCGTAGAAGAAGCCCTCCGCCAGCTCAAGGAAGCGGGGCTGGATTCGTTGCCAGGGGGAGGGGCGGAGATATTTCATCCTCGGGTGAGAGCGAGACTTTGCCCCGAGAAGCTGAGCGGGGACGGCTGGCTCAAGGTGATGCGCACGGCCCACCGGCTCGGGCTGAAGACCAACGCCACCATGCTCTACGGGCATATCGAGACCATAGAGGAGCGAGTCGACCATTTGCTGCGCCTGCGGGCCCTGCAGGATGATACGGACGGTTTTCTGGCCTTCATTCCCCTTGCCTTTCATCCGAAGAATACCGATTTGGTCCAGGGAGCGCCCACCACGGGTTTCGACGACTTAAAGACGTTGGCCATCTCTCGTCTCCTCCTCGACAATTTCCCGCACATCAAATCATTTTGGATTATGATCGGACCCAAGCTGGCCCAAGTCTCCCTCTCCTTCGGCGTCGACGATCTGGACGGGACAGTGGTGGAGGAGCGCATCACTCACGCCGCCGGGGCGGAGACGGCGCAAGGCCTCACCTTGCGCGAATTGCTCACCATGATTCGCGCCGCGGGCCGGGTCCCCCGAGAGCGGGACACCCTCTACAACGTGATTCAGGAGTATTGAGTACCCTCCGTCAGGGGTAGGGCTGGTTCGCGAACCGGCCTGGGAGAATCCACAGATTTCACAGATTTGTGCGTCGGTGAAAAAATTTGCTGACGCTGCCAATCGAAGGGTTCCGGCCTACCTTCGTGCTCCCTCGTCGACGATCGCGATCTCGTCCTCCGTCAGCCCGTACAACTCGTACACCAGCCGATCTATCTGCCTATCGGTGGCGTCGATCTGCCTCTCAAGGACAGTTTTGTCCTGATCGGTTCTGGCTGAGGCCAACTGCTTGTGCAACGTCATCATTCGAGAGACGAGCGTCACCATCTGATCATGTCGGACACTATCGCCTGAGTCTGCGGGATTGATCATTCGGATCGGAACCTGCTTGATGAACTGAGTCCAGAACCGAACGTACCCGCCACGCAGGGTGGTTCCGACTGACAGCAAATACTGAAATAACAGTTGCGAATTGAGGAGACCGAGAACGTACATCTGCGACAGTGACTCGTCTTTGAGAATGACACCGTAGCCTGTCTTGAAGAACTGCCCTCCCGAGTCCAGGGTAAATGAAGCCACGTTGTTGTAGTCTGGAACCACGATTTTGGGCTGCCGGAAAAGTGGCATACTCTTAGGGTACCCGAAAGCGTACCAATGCTCGTTCCGGAATCTACCATTCTCGCGGGCGGCTAGCTGGGCCCTGTTGGCTCTGAGATAGGCCAACGTTAATGGGTGTTCTCTAGACATCTCATCCTCAGTTAACAGGCTGCAGGCCTGATCTGAGATATGATAAGGGCAAACCAGGCGGGAGTTTGTCTCAAGAGGTTCATACCTCCGGATTTGCCTCCCTCTAAGGAAGGGCCGAGTGCACCCGGCCTCTACTATTGCTTCTCTACCCAGAGACCTAGACACTCCCCTTATGTAGTTGTCGTCCGAGTGACACTCGTCCAAAACGAAGACATCGTCAGCGCTGGTTTGTGTACCCACGAAGATGTGTGCTACATGACCCAACCTCACGGCCATAGCGTCTAGTTTCTTGAGTATCATCCGCTCCCTGCCAACGGAGAAGTTCCACTCAGCACCAGTGATCGCGTCCCCTGTAATAGTGCCTTTGACAGCCTTCCCTGTGTTCCTCCACTCGATCAGATCATTCACCTTGGTGTACCGACAGTGCCGTCCACCCTTCTTATCAAGAAACAGCAAGCAGGTGTACGTCGTCGCCCCACCAAACACTTGTTGGTCACCAAAGTGAACCACCTCGTCCAGGTACTTTGCCTTCGCCACCAACTCTCGGATAGATAGCCCATACTGAGCGTTAAAGAACTTGTGCGGTAAGATGAACCCAAGCCGCCCCTGCCCGTTTAGCAAGCTCAGGCCTTGCTCCACGAAAACGACGTAGATGTCGTAATTGCCTCTGCTTGCCGAAAGATAGCGCCGCTTATAGTACTCCACTTCCAGTGGTGCCCACTCTTTCATCGTCTGGATACGGAGGTACGGTGGATTCCCAATCACCGCATCAAAGCCACTCGCCTTCATAATCCCAGGAAACGCAGCCTCCCAGTCAAAAACGTTAATCCTGTAACGCACCTCGTCGTCCAGGAAGCTCAGTTGCTGAATGTCGTAGAAATCCGGCCCGATCAGCGAATTCCCGCACTTGATATTGCTACCAAGGTCTGGCAGCGCACGCTGGTGGAACATCACCAGTTGCTTCACCAGCGTCTGTTCGCTTTCACCTTCGAGCACCTTCAGCAGCAGCGACAGTTTGGTAACCTCTACCGCCTGCGGGTCGGTGTCGACTCCGTAGATATTGTTGAGCAAGATGCGCTTCCGCTCGGCCGTGCTAAGCCTCCAATCTCCACCCGCCGCCTGAAACAGTTCTTTCGTGTGTTTCTCCGGGCCCTCGGCAACGTACCAGTCGCGGTGCCAATCGAGCAAGTACTGGTAGGCCCCGATGAGAAACG
>JAMDCE010000305.1 GCA_023489135.1 Chloroflexota bacterium | reverse complement strand
AAGGCCTACCATCGCACCAAGACGATGTACGACTACGGCCTGAGCAAGATCTATGAGCTCGTGATCAACAACAACCCGTCCTACGCTTTCCTGCTGGAGGGGAACTCGATTCTACAAAACAAGCTGGTGATCGCGCACGTGCTGGCGCACAGCGATTTCTTCAAGCACAACGTCTATTTCGATCACACCAACCGCCACATGGTCGATGCCGTCAGCATCAACGCCGATAGGATTCGTAAGTACGAGTTCCTCCACGGGAAGCTGGAGGTGGAGCAGTGCCTGGATGCCGTGCTTTCGATCCAGGAGCACATCGATCCCAACGTGCGGATCAAGCACAAACCTCCCAAGGCGGAGCACCCGGAAGCTCTCCCGCAGGGTCCTTATGACGATCTCCTGGGCCACGACGAGCTCCTGCCCCAGCAGGAGACGGGGACGGAGAAGTTTCCGGCGCAGCCGGAAAAGGATCTGTTGCTCTTCATAGCCGAAAACGCGGCCGGGTTGCAGGACTGGCAGCGAGACGTGATTCACATCGTGCGCAACGAGATGCTGTATTTCCTGCCTCAGATGCAAACCAAGATTATGAACGAGGGGTGGGCCAGCTACTGGCACGCCCACATAATGCGGCAGCTGGAGCTGACCGAAGACGAGTATATGGAATTCGCCGAGCTGCACTCCTCGGTGCTTTCGCCTTCCAAGACCCAGGTGAACCCGTATTACATCGGGATGAAGATGTTCGAAGACATCGAGCGTCGCTGGGATAATCCCACCGACGAGGAGAAGAAGCGGTTCGGTCGCAAAGACGGGGAAGGGCTGCAGAAGATATTCGAGGTGCGCGAGGTCGACAGCGACGTTTCCTTCATCCGATCGTATCTCACCGCGGATCTGGTGCGCGATCTGGACCTGTATATTTACAAGGCCGAGGGCGACGAGCTAAAGGTAGTTGAGACCAACTGGGAGGTTATCCGCGACAACCTGGTGGCGAGCATGACCAACTTTGGCAGCCCGTACATAGTGGTCGAGGATGCCGATTATCGGCGGAACCGCGAGCTCTACCTGAAACACCAGTTCGAGGGCATCGAGCTCGATATGGATTACGCCGAGAAAGCGCTGCCTTACGTGTTCCAGCTGTGGGGCCGGACGGTCCACCTGGAGACGGTCGTCGATAACGCCAAAGCAGTCGTGACCTATGACGGCCACAGCTGCACGCTGAAAAAGGAATCGGCGCCGGCCGCTACCGCAACGCCGAATTCCCAACCATAGAAAACCAACCGCATCGAGCCATCGGGTACGACAAATCGGCGTCGGGGATGCTCCCCGGCGCCGATTTTGGTTGCTCCTCGCGTGCGCGAGCGATGCCCGCTCTTGCTGCTAATAAGGAGTGTACCCTAAGTATCACCGCCCCGCACCCTGCGTGGTGCCCCCACGTCCCCATGCTTGACGGCATGGTTGATGCATTCCGGGCTGCACTCTCCCGCCCCAAGTTTTGAGGGTGAGTTGGGCGTGGCGCGCTTCGCGCGCCACGCCCAACTCACCCTTTTCCCCTCGCGGGGTGGGGCTTCGCCTTCCACGAGCCCGCGGGGTCGGAGAACGCATGAACCCTGTGCTTGACACCGGGGGTGGTAGTGTGTATATTTGGATAGCAGAGTGTGTATAGGCAGGAGATGGGCACATGAGTAAGTTGAAGCGCAAGAACTTGATTGTCGATGGCGAGAAGGTCAGTGAGTTGGCTCAACGACGCGGGATCAGCGAATCCGAGGCCGTACGCCAGGCAGTGGACTTCGCCCTTGCCGCCGAAGAGGTCATGGCAGCAGTTCGCGAGCTGCACGAGCGCGGTGGCATCGAGGACGTATTTGGCAGGCTACCTGATGAGGCCGGCAACTGATGGCGCGGCCCGAGGTACCAGACACCTCCGTGCTGATCAGATTGATGCGCCATCCATCAATGTGGCCGAGATTTCAGAAGGACCTTTCCTCGGGCCGCATATGGCTTTCTGCGGTCGTAGTTGCCGAGCTGTACGCCGGTACACGCTCAGCAGAGGAAGCATGGCTCCTGGACCGAATAGTGGCGGCGATGGACCGCGTCGAACGCGTGTTGACCCCCTCGGCGGCGGATTGGGCTCGTGCCGGGCGGTTGATCGCGAGACGAACCCGCCTGCATGGAAACCTTCGTCCACGGGATCACCTGGCCGATGTGCTCATACTCGTCTCGGCCGCGCGGCTGAATGGAGTGGTAGTGACCTCAAACTTGCACCACTTCGAGTCATGGGCAGAACTGGCGAAAGCCGGAGGCCTGGAGATCGACGTCGTTGACTACCCAGAGAAGTCCAGGTAGGAGCACGATTTACTACACATGTTCCCAGTGAAGCGCTGCTTCAATTGTGACGAATCGATTAACCGTGCCATACCGTTTTCAAGCGTCGCGGGCAGCCGCCTGCACCACCCCACGTCGATCCCGATCCTCATCGATCCTCACCTACACTACGTACTCGATCTCAATCGCGTGCTTGGGGCAGATCTGTACGCACAGCCCGCAGTTCACGCACTTATCGTTGTCCAGGTCTATCGCCCCATCGGTTAGCGTGATGGCCACGCACGCGCCGGGGGCCAGGCAGAGCTTGCACAGATTGCACTTGTCCCGATCCACCGACAGCTGGAACTGGCGGTAGACCAGCCGGTCGGCCGGCGCCAGGTAGGCTTGCGCCGCCCCGATGAACTCGCCGGTGGAGTGGTAGCCTGCTTCGAGCATGAACTTCTCGATGCCCCGGTTTATGCGCTCCAGCACCTCGAATCCGTTGACACAGATGGCGGTGCACAGCTCGACGGCCTGGGCGCCCCACATCATCATCTCCACCACGTCCTGCCAGGTGGAGACGCCGCCACAGCCAATCACCGGTATGTCTACGTCGCGAACGATCTCGGCCACCATCCGGCAGGCGATGGGGAAGATGGGCGCTCCCGTTAGGGTGCCCAGATTGTGCTTCTCCAGGGCCGTGTATTTCGGGCGTCCGCCATTCCAGATGTCGATCGGCGGAGCAGCGCGCAGGCCGTTGATGGCCACCACTCCGTCCGCTCCACCCCTCTGGCACGCCCTGGCTACCTCGACGATATTCGTCACCTGCCCGGTCAGCTTGCAAAGAACGGGGACCTTCGCCACACTCTTGACCGCCCCCGTCACGCGTTCGCTGGCCTCCGGGGACTGGGCCACGCAGGTCCCCAGGGGCATGCTGGGCGCAGAACGGACGCTCGACGGCACGTTAGGACACGAGATATCCAGCTCCAGAGCATCGGCGCCGGCTTCCTGAAGGGCCAGGGCCAACTGCTGCCAGGCTTCCAGATCATCGGCCGGAGCCAGCAGATTGCTGAGCACGACCAGGTCCGTCTCGCTCTTGGCTCGCTTAACCAGCTCGACGGCGTCGTCTACGATCAGCCTCTTGTCTCCCGGACAAACGATTCCGCCGGTTCGGGAGCGCATGATCATGTTTGGTTTGGACACCGGCGGAGCGAAAGGCAGGGCCATCTTGGTGGAGACCGCCCCCGCACCAAACCGCTGGGCCAGCCCGAGGCGCTCCATGTCGCCGGTCAGCACGCTGGAGGCCACTATACAAGGGCTACCTAAGTCCAACCCGAGAAAATGTACGCTCAGACGGTCATTGGTGACGTTCATTGCCCCTCCAATTGGCTCAGCCACCGCAGCTGAATTTCATTGCCCCACCGCAGTGGGCGGACGCCGTCGTCCGCAAGGCTTTCGAGAGATCAAAGAAATAAGAAAGCCAGCGAGTCTTTCGCCAGCGGGTGAACCCGCGCTTCTTTGTGCCGAGTATATCGAGGCACAGACGAAGGGCGTTGGCAAGGAGCTCGACGGCGCTGAATCAAAGCAGTCCTGTCGGTGGCAGCAATATACACGAGGGTGGATGACGGTGTCAAGTGGTGCATGCCAGCGGATTGATCATCGCCCGTTGAAAGTTGCGAAGCGTTGGCCTATCGTCCCTTCTCCCTCTGGGAGAAGGCTAGGATGAGGGTCGTTCCTGGCGTCAGTCAGTGACTTTGAAAAGGCCCCGCGCGGTTTCCATTGACAGCTTCATAGCGTTCGCGCTATATTGCCGATGTGCCTTAATCCTTCCCGCGCACATCTGCCCAGGTTCGGTGCTTGATGTGATTAAGCTCTTCGTGCGAGCGACCCATCACCTCGTTTAGGAAGGTGCCGGATTGCAGGATGCGAAGCTTCTCGTGAATTGGCTGGTTGGGAGCGGTGAAATCCTTGTCGTCGCTGACGAAATAATCCACCGCGGCGTCGATTGCCGAGATCCCCAAGGGAATGTCGGTGGGATCACGTACGAGTCCGTGATGGGCCGTGACCTCCTGGGGAGAGGGGCTCGGAGCCTCCCCGTAGGGAACAAGAAGAAGGAAACGCTCGAAGGCTTGAACGTAGTCCGGGAAGCGGTTATGCAGTACTCGCTGTGCTTGGGCGATAGCGTAGTCGGAGAGCACGAGGATGAAGTCTCCTTGCAGCGCGTGCTGGAGCACTTCATATGGAAACCGGGGCCAAACAATCCCGGCGACGAGAACGGTTGTATCGACCATTACCCGCAATGGTCTAGGGCTTGGGGAGCTTGCCATACATCTCGGCAAAGACCTCGTCTCGGGCCTTGCGCACCTCTTTTCGCAACCCTTCTTCCGTTAGGCCCTGGCGCTCCGCTTCCTGTCCCAGCTCAGGTCCAAGCGTCTCCAGCATCTCTTTAGCGAGCAAGCGCCGGTAATGTTCATACTCTCTCATACTGATGATAGCAGCCACCGGGATGCCCATTTTCTCCACGACCAGCTGCTCCTGGCCGCGGTAGACGTTATTCAAGAGCCTGCCTAACTTATTTCTGACCTCAGTGGCTGGAACCACCTTTTGCACAGGTAATCGCTCGCGCATCGTCCCTCCTTCCCCAAATGCTGTTCCATTGTAGGATTCTGTAGGATATTATGCATAATACTACAAACACTTGCCGCTGTCAAAGATATTGTCAGCAGCCTAACGAATGAGCGAAAAATGGAGCAAGAGGGGAAACGGGGGATACTTACCCCGCTCCAGATGTGGAGGTGGATTTCTATTGACAACTTAATAGCGTTCGCGCTATATTGGGGCTGTGAGTGAGTGGAGCCTGGTCTACTATGAGACGGCAAAGGGCCGGTGCCCGGTCCAGGAGTATCTTGACAGCCTCGATGATCGAGAGGCGGCGCGCATACTATACGATCTCGACCTGCTTGAAGACATGGGTCTAGCGCTGGGCGCGCCGCACGTTCGCGGCATCGGCGGCAAGCTCTGGGAGCTACGAACCGCTGGGCGAACCCAACACCGAGTGTCTTATTTTGCGGCATCGGGCAGGCGCTTGGTGTTGCTGCACGCCTTCACGAAAAAGACGCAGAAGACGCCTCCGGCGGAGATTGATACGGCGAGGAGTCGAATGGCCGACTATCAGGAAAGGATGAGACAATGAAACATCGAGATTACGTAGCAAAGAGGGAAGCCCGGAGCCCGGAGTTTCGCGCCGCGCGTGAGGAATTGCGCCCGCAATACGAGTTTAGACGTGTCCTCATTGGGGCCAGGATCGCTGTTGGGTGGACGCAAAAGCAGTTGGCCGAACGAATGGGCACAACTCAGTCAGCGATAGCCCGGCTGGAAAGCGGTACCCAGGTCCCTACGCTGGATACTCTGTACCGCCTGGCTGCTATCCTGGACGTTGCTTTCACGATTACACCAGACGAGCCAATTACCGCGCGGCCACATAAGGCAGCTTAAGGTTTCGCTTCCCTGCGCTAATACCTGCCTCGGGGGACCCGGCAAGGTGTTTGGCGACGAATTCCGTCGAGCTGGACGACAATGCCTGTGCGCGTGCTCAGTAGCGTCGCCGATTCTCGCTGCTGAATGTAGACGTTGTTAAACGTCTGCAGTTGAACTAAAATGAAGAAGTTAACACTGCCTCTTTGGGGGATTGGATGGATACGGCTTCAGCCCATATTGCGATTACACCAGGTGTCGTGGGAGGTAAGCCGCGCATCGCGGGGCACCGGATCACGGTGCAGGATATCGTAATCTGGCACGAGCGTCTCGGCCTGAGTGCCGACGAAATCGCCAGCGAGCACGGACTTTCGCTTGGCGACGTGTACGCGGCATTGGCTTATTACTACGACCATCGCGAGAGCATCGACCAGGCGATAAGAGAGGACGAGGACCTGGTCGCCGACCTCCGCCGGCGCATTCCTTCGAAGCTAAGGAAGAAGCTTGGTGGCTGAGCGAGTCAGGTTCTTCATCGGATTATATCAGTCTGGTTCGGGGAAGCCCAGGCTGTGAATCAGAGGGCCTTCGATCTAGCGCTGAGTTTGTGCCAAGAATTGGGCGTCTGACTTATGGTTAGACGCCTTTTCCAGCCACGACGCCAGCAAAACGGCGCACGTACAGTCTTGTGAGGTACCCCCGCAGCTGTCCAAAGACGTCGGGTCTGTAAGGAATGCGGCGCGGTAGTGACAAGTGTCAGTCGCACCCACCGGGCGCCTGACCCGGCGGGAACTGCGGCACGTCGTTCAACACGCGGTGGCTCCCCAGCAGGTCGTCGTACTCCACCCTCCACCTGATGCTGTCGCACCTCGGGGCAGGCGTGGCCATGTTCACCGTCAAGGTGAAACTATCCGTGCTCCACACCGATTGACCGGCACCTATGTTCCCAATGTATACGTACCCGCTGCCTATCACCTGGGTGTTCGTCGGCACGTGTGAGACTGTCGCCGATACGTTGTACGCGTCGTACGGTCCGTCGTTTCGGATGCTCACCCCCTGCCAACCCTCAAAGAGCGGCCAGCGGGCGTAGCTATAGCCCGGGGCAGGGGAACCCCACTGGTACTTAACCGCCCAGAGTTGGCTCAACGGCACGCTGACCGTAACGGTGGTGCTAACCGGTTGCGCTTGGTAGTATTGGTTCGACGGATCCAGTCGAACGGCTACGGTATAGATGCCCCACGACCACCCGGACGGGAACGTCCAAGACACCACTCCGCTGCTTGACACGGGTGCCGGCCCATAGGATATCGTTCCACTAACGGCGCTAGTCACGTCGAAGATCACTGCTGCCTTGGTGATATCGCCAGGGGAACCATCGGACGCCTCAGACACACTGGCGCTGAGTGTTACGGGAGTTCCCGATTCCACGCGCGTTGGGCCTGAGTAAGCCAGGGCTGTATCCTCTTTGGCCACCATAATCGGGATTTTCTTGGTGTCCGTCAGCCCGACCGGATCCACCACCGTAATCGTAGGGGTGGACGCTCCGACTGGCACTTGGATTGTTCCAGAGACCGTCGCGGTTCCATTAAGGTTGTCCTGCAGGACAACCGCACCTGGCAAACCACTAGCTGAGAAGCGCATCAGGTCTGTGGGGGCGGCGGAATCCACAGCGGAAACCGTGAAGCTCAGGATATCGCTGTATTGGATAGACTGAGCACCAGGAACAGTAAGCACAGGAGGTGTCTTGTCGATCTTGACCGCAGGAGAGGTGTAGGTAGCACTGTTGCCAGCTACATCCGACACTACCACCGTTCCGCTTGTGGCAGAGCCTTCGCGTGACAGCACTAGAGGACTTCTCGCCGGGTTAGTGGACCCGACGCCAGAGAGGTTGTCACTGGCAGTGAAGGGAATAGACACGTTGCTGTTGTTCCATCCAGAAGCGTTGGGTGCGGGGATCGGCTGACCGAAGACTACGACAGGCTGGGTCCTGTCAATTCTAATGCTCACGCTGTTGGAGGTGGTGCCCCCAGCTGACGTGGCAGTGCAGCTGAGACCTGTGCCACCTGTGTCCGACCCTATGGTACTGCTCCCACAGCCAGACATCGAGGTGACTGGAGACTCCCGATCCGTCACGCTCCAGGAGACGGTGATCTCTGAAGTGTACCAATCACTTGCAGTGAGAGTGCCGGTGACCGTTGGAATCACAATAGGCGGCATAGTGTCGATAGGTATGCTACGAGCAGTCACGGTAACGGATTCGCCCCCCGGAGGGAGATTTGCTCCGTAAACCTCGATCCTCCACGTACCGGGTTCTGGGTTGGCTATGGTGAACGACTCGAACGTTGCACCCTTATCGTGGCGCAACCACGGTGCGCTTGTGCTAGCATCGATGATTGTGCCACTCGGCGCTGCT
>JAMDCE010000045.1 GCA_023489135.1 Chloroflexota bacterium | reverse complement strand
CACCTGGTTCGATCACGAAATCTCCCTGCCGGCCGGGGCCGCGCTGACGACGGGCTCGGCTGGGAAGAGCGAGGCCAGCCAGGAAGCAAGTGTTTTCAGGACCGGGGTAAAGACGGTTTCGCCCTGGTGGAAGGTTCGGGGCCGGTGGGCTTCGGACGGGGCCTTGGACGAGGCAATGGTAGGGGAGACGCTGGCCGAGAGTCTGAACCTGCGCCCGGGCGAAGCGTTGACGGTGGCATACGGGAAAGAGTCGCGGGAGCTCAGGGTGGTAGGCATAGTGAGCACGGGGTCCTTCGAGGATAATCAGATCTTCACCCCTTTGCCGACGGCGCAGAGCCTCCTGGGCCTCTCCAGCGGCGCGAGCAGGGTTCTGGTGAGCGCCTTGACCCAGCCCAAGGAGAAGCTGGCGCCCGACATCCGGGATAAGCGTCCGGAGGACATGACGCCCGCGGAGTACGAGAAGTGGTACTGCTCGCCGATCATCGAGGCGGCCGTCACACAGATCGAGGAGGTGATACCGGACGCCGAGGCCAAGCCCGTCCGGCAGATCTCGGAGTCGGAGGGCTCGTTTGCCATCAAGGTGCAGTCCCTGATCTTCCTGGTCACGGGCGTCGCGCTGCTGGCCTCGGCCCTGGGGGTGTTGACCACAATGACGGCCTCCGTGATAGAGCGGCGCGGAGAGATTGGGCTGATGAAGGCCATCGGCGCGGAGAACAGCCAGATCGCCGCGATCTTCCTGTCCGAAGCGGCCTCGATCGGCGTGGCAGGTGGGGCGCTGGGCTACTTCGGGGGACTGGGTTTGGCGGGATACATCGGAGCGAAGGTGTTCAACGCTTCTTTCGCGCCGAATCCCCTGCTGCTGCCGGTGGCCATCCTGCTGGCCGTCGTGGTGGCGCTCCTGGGCAGCGCCCTGCCGATCAGGTCGGCGATGAAGATGGAGCCGATTAGCTTGCTGCGGGGATGAAAGGGATAACTATGAGAAAGCAGGACATGTTCCGCCGAATAATTATCAAATCCCTCCTGAACAGGCGCCGGCGAATCGGGGTGGCGGTGGTGGCCATTGTGCTGGGGGCCGCGATGGTTTCCGCGCTCATCTCCACGTCCCTGGATACCCGAGAGAAGGCCGGCAGGGAGCTGAGCTCGTACGGGGCTAACATCCTGTTGCTCCCGAGGGCCACATCGCTCCGAGTGGGAACGGGCGCCCTGGATTTCGGCTCGCTTAGCCAGCAGGGTTTTATCGCGGAGGATTCGTTGGAAGCCCTGGGGGCCGACGACCCGGCGACTCAAATAAGCGCCCTGGTGCCCTACCTGTACGGCGTGGTGGAGGTGGGGGGGCAGAGGGTGGTGCTGGCGGGGACCAGGTTTGCCGAGGCACGCAAGGCGAGCCCGTGGTGGCAGATCGCCGGCAGATGGCCCGATCACGGTGCTTCAACGGCTCTGGTGGGGAGCGAGGTGGCGAGGAAGCTGGGACTGGGCGTCGGCGACGCTTTCGAGGTGCAGTACGACGGGCGCCGCCGGCCGTTGGAGGTGAGCGGCGTCGTAGAAACCGGCGCGGGCGAAAACTCTCAGATTCTGGTCGGCCTGGAGACGGCTCAGGAGCTTTTTGACCAGCGCGGACAGATCGGGTTGGCCCAAGTCAGGGCGACGGCCGATAGGCAGCCTCTGGCGGCCACCGTTTCTCAGATAGAGAGGAAGATGCCGCAGGTGCGGGCGCGAGTGATCGGCCAGATCGCCGAGGCGGAGATGTCCGTGTTGGGCAAGGTCGAGCTGCTGATGGCCATCGTCGCCGTTCTGGTCCTGCTGGCGTCGACATTGACCGCGGCCGGCACGATGGCAACCACGGTGCTGGAGAGAACCCGGGAGATCGGTCTGCTAAAGGCTCTAGGGGCCAGCCAAAGGCACATCGTGCTGCTCTTCGTGGCCGAAGCGGCGGTCCTGGGGGCGGTGGGTGGGATTCTGGGGTACCTGGCGGGCTTCGTCATAGCCCAGGGGATCGGCCACTGGGTTTTCGATAGCTCAATCGCGTTCAACCCCGTGGTGCTGCCGCTGTCGGTATTGGTAGGGATCGGAGTGGCCATTGTGGCCAGCGCGGTTCCGGTGCGCAGCGCGGTCGAGATCGATCCGGCAATAACGTTGAGAGGTGAATAACTGTGGAAGACCATTTGATCCTTCAAGCTTCGGGCCTCACCAAGGTGTACGCGGGCAAAACGTGCGCGCTCGATCACATAGACCTGGGAATCGGGCGGGGTGAATGGGTGAGCGTGATGGGACCCTCGGGATCGGGTAAGACCACCTTGCTGAACATCATCAGCTGCCTGGACCGCCCTTCCAGCGGCACGTTGCTGGTGGATGGGACCGACGTGGCCAGGTTGAGCCAGGCCGAGCTGACGAGGTTTCGGCGGGAAACCATAGGCCTGATCTTCCAGCAGTTTCACCTGGTGCCGTATCTGAGCGCGGTTGAGAACGTGATGCTGGCGCAGTACTTCCACAGCATGGTGGACGAGGAGGAGGCGCGGCAGGCCCTGGCGCGGGTGGGCCTGGAACAGAGGGCTCACCATCGGCCCTCCCAGCTTTCGGGGGGCGAGCAGCAGCGGGTGTGCATAGCGCGGGCGCTGATCAACCAGCCCCGGATAATCCTGGCCGACGAGCCCACGGGAAACCTGGACAAAGCCAACGAGGACCTGGTGATGGCGCTGATACGGGAGATGCACGAGGACGGGCACACGATCGTAATGGTGACTCACGACCCCGACATAGGTGGAATGGCCGACCGGCAGGTGCACCTGGAGCATGGGGCGATCCGCAGCATTCAGAGGGGCGCGGTGTTTTGCGCCTGAGTAGCTATTAGCAATCAGCCGTCAGCTGTCGGCGTGGAGGAGCGATCACGATCTCGCTTCTGAATGAGACCTCGTGGTGCGGGGGGTTGTTCCAAAGCCTGCGCGGGCTGTTAGAATCCTTGCCGAACGTCCCTACAGCCGTTTTTGATTGCTCTTAGCTATCGGCCAGGCACCAGCCCCACATCCCCCGGGGGGGCCTTCCCCCTCCAGAAATCCAAGGAAAAAACACCCCTTCAGGCTATTGACAACCCTGTTGTTCCGTGATATAAAGTTGACTAACTCAATCGGTTAACTATACTTTGCCAGTACCTGGCTATTAATCGGGTCCCGGTCAATCAACTGTACGCGCGGGGATAGCGATCCCTGGGATGCGCCCCCTGCACGCGCATCACGAACGATCAAAACGAGCGCGCCGGGCGATGGGTGGGCACGTGCAAGTGTGGCCGCGAATGCGGCATCCACACCCGGCCTTTGAAAACCGGGGTTGGGGTGCACTAGCGTCGGGAAGAAAGACTCAAAGAAAGGACTCAACTGTGGCGATAAGTGAGCAAGAGCTAGAACTGGAGGGGCTGAAGGCCGGGCTGAAGAAGGAAGCGCGGCGGGTGAAGCTGAACTTCGACGAGCTGAAAAGCGGCGGGTTTATCAAGCAGGTCCAGAAGGACCTCTTTACGGTGCGGCTGCGCTGTCCGGGGGGGAAGGTAACGGCCGACAGGTTGAAGGTGGCGGCGGAGATCGCCGAGAAGTTCGGCCGGGGAGAGGTGCACCTCTCGGTGCGCCAGTCCGTGGAGGTTCCCTACGTCAGCTACGAGCACTTCGACGCCGTGACGGCGGCGCTTAAGGAAGTCAACTGGTCGGTAGCCTCGTGCGGCCCGCGGGTGCGGGTGCCCACGGCCTGCGCCGGCTGCACCTACAATCCCAACGGGCTGGTGGACACGCAGTCCATCTGCGCCGAGGTGGACCGGCGCTACTTCGGGACGCCCACGGGGCATCACAAATTCAAGATCTCCTTCTCGGGGTGTCCGATCGATTGCTTCCGCACCCGGGAGATGGACCTGGGCTTTCAGGGGACGGTGGAGCCGAAGCTGGACGAGGAGCTGTGCAGCGGGTGCGAGCTGTGCGTCCGCAACTGCGAGGACCGGGCTCTGAGGATGGAGAACGGCCTGCCGGTTCGCGACTGGGAGAAGTGCGTCGGCTGCGGCGACTGCCTCAAGGTTTGCCCGGTCGACGCGATGGTGACGGCGCGGCGGGGATGGCTGGCGCGAGTGGGAGGCAAGCACGGCAAGCACCCCTATTTTGCCTACGAGGTGGCCAATTTCCTGAGCGACGAGCAGGCTCATTCCCTGATGGAGAAGACGCTGGAATGGTATCAGAAGAACGGAGAGGGCCGGGAGCGCATCGGCGTGACGATTGGCCGCCTGGGGCTGGGCAGATACGTGGATGAGGTGGTTCGGCCGCTGGGGCTGGAGGCGATCGAGAAGCCGGAGGAGCGGCGGAAATTCAGGGCCGAGGGGAACTTCTATGAGTGAGAGAGCGGCGTCTGTTAGCGAGCTGGAATCCCACACGAGTCTAAACCCCACCTCCAGAATCTGCCCTTTGAACTTCGTCAAGACCAAGTTGACGCTGGAGGAGATGGAAGACGGGCAGATTCTGGAGGTGGTTTTGGACGACGGCGAGCCAATGCGCAACGTCCCGCGCAGTCTGAAGGAAGAGGGGCACCGGATATTGAAGGTGCAGCGGCTGGAGGACGACAGCTACCGGCTATGGGTGCGAAAGGCGGGGTAAGGGGGGACGCGTAAGCGGGTCAATTGACAGGAGTCACGCGGTTACGGTCAAACCACGTTGTGAGTCACCGCAGAGGGCGCAGAGACAACCAAGAAAACTCTGCGCCCTCTGCGCCTCTGCGGTGAGATCCGACTCTTTTTGAATCACTGCCTACTTGCCGTCAATTGGATGTCCCCTATTCTGCCCGCTGGTTGGAGGTGGGGCTGCAGGGGAGGGCGTCGGAAGGGGTGAGGGGGAGGGTGAAGTGGAAGCAGCTGCCGCGGCCGAGCTCGCTTTCCACCCAGATGCGACCGCCGTGGGCTTCCACCAGCACCTTAGCAATGAAGAGTCCCAGGCCCAATCCTTCGGCCTTGACGCCCCCTTGCACGCGGTAGAAGCGGTCGAAGATGCGGGGCAGATCATCCGGAGACATCCCCAACCCCCGGTCCGCCACCGACACCCTTATTTCCGCGGCGATCCTTTGGGCACGGACGGTGACGTCGGTCCCGGTCGAGGAATACTTCAGGGCGTTGGTCAACAGGTTCAAGAAGATGCGTTCCAGCCGCTCGGGATCGGCCTCTATCTGCTGCAGGGCCGGCGGAATCTCCATCTTGACTCGCTCGACGTCCATCACGCCGCCCTCACGGTCCAGCAACTCGGACACGAAGTCGTGGAGGTTCACCGGCTGCCGATCCAGCTCGAGCTGCCCGGACTCCATGCGCGCCGAATCGACCAGATCCTGGATCATGGAGTTCATACGCTGGGCGCTGGC
The DNA here is from genome assembly GCA_023489135.1 of Chloroflexota bacterium. Next base: position 2,818 of record JAMDCE010000045.1, on the reverse strand, counting down.
GGAGATGGCTTCGGTGCTGCGGATCTCGGGACCCTTCAGGCCGGCTTTCTCCAGGGTGCGCCGCAGCAATTGGGCGTGCCCCTGGATAATGGCCAGGGGATTGCGCAGGTCGTGGGAGATGGAGTGGGCGTACTCTTCCCGGAACTGCTCGGATTTCTTGCGCTGGGTGACGTCGCGATCCATGCCACGGTAGCCGCGGAAGTTTCCTTCCCCGTCGAAGATGGGAACTCCGCTGGTTTCGATAACCACCACCCGCCCATCCTTATGTAAATTAGTGTTTTCCAGGGAGCTGAACGGCCGGCGCTGAGCGGCGATGGAGCAAAAAACCTGGGCCACGCGCCGCGCCTCGTCCGGCGGCATCAGATCGAAGGGGCTGCGGCCCAGCACCTCCTCGGGATCGTAGCCCAGCAGGTCGCGCACTCGCGGACTAACGTAGGTGTAGCAAACGTTTTCGTCGACCTCCCAGACCCAGTCGCTGGTGGCTTCGACCAGGTTGCGGAAGCGGTTTTCGGTCTCCTCCAGAGCCTCCTCGCGCACCTCTATCTCCCGGGCCATCCGGTTGAAGGCACGTCCCAGATCTTCAACCTCGGTTGGGCCGACGACGTCCCAGGCCCGGGCGCGCTCCCCCCGTCCCAGCGCGAGGGCGTGCTCTCGCAGGCGCCAGAGGGAGACGGCGATGTCGCGGGAGATGGCCAGGGCGACCAGCAAGGCCAGGACGATAACCAGGAGAATAGGGACGGCCTTGCCGAGAATATCGCGGAACAGCGCGACCACCGTCTCCTCCTCGGTGCGGCTGGCGGAGGCGACCCAGCCGATGGAGCGAATGGGCGTGTAACTGGCAATGCGCTTTTGCCCGTTGCGCGTTAGAACGCTGCCCGTGACCTCCTCGCCGGTAAGAGCACGAGCGACGACCGGCTGCGTGGCCGGCAGATTGCGCAGCTCCCAGGTCACTGGCATCTCGGGCGGGGGGTAGCGATAGACAGTCCGGCCCTGTCGATCGATGATGATCATCGCGGCCTGGCCGGCACGTTCGATGGCGACCACGTTGCCGAGCCTATCCGGATCGACCACGGCCCCCATCACGCCCAGCAGGGTGCCCCGGCCGTCCCGGATGGCTCGGGCGATGACGAAGGTTGGCGCGCCGGTCAAGCGTCCCTGGAAAAGGTCGGTTACGACCCACTCCTCCCCCTCCAGTATCCGGCGAAAATATGGCTGCTCGCCGTTGCGAAGGCCGACCACCCAGGAGGGACTGGAGGCGGCTACCTGGCCCTGAGGATCGATCCAGACGTAGTTGCGGATGGAGCGGTGATCGCGGGCGCTCTCGGCCAGAAGCCGGTTGACCTCGTCGGTTCCCAAAGGCTGCCGTGAGGTCAGGGTAAGGCCCAGGGCCAATTCCTGGCCGAGAATCTCGCGGACGTAAGCATCGAAGGTGGAGGAGACGGCCCTGGCGATCTCGAGGTTGGCCTGATCGATCTCCGCTCGCCGCTCCTGGTACTCGTTGTAGTAGTAGCGCACCTCGACGACGCATTCAGGCAGGAACACAACGAGCAAGAGGAGGAGCAGCATCCCACGAATGCTGCGCGGCAGCCACGATGTGATCCAGTTGGGTAGCATCTCGGCGTGGACGCGGCCGGAGTCTGCTCTATCGTCTCGGCGGAGAATGGAGAGAAAATTCATCGCCATCAACACCTGTCGTTTATGCTTTCAGGCGGTGATCGGCAGCCATCTTTGGCCGTGGGTCACCGATGACCCGCACCGTCCTAAGTAATCCGGCGAAAAGAATGCTACCGACCAGGACGCGAGGCGACAATAATGGCGGCGGACTATTTAGGCTCTCAGCAAACTCCCGCCGTTACCGGGGCGCGCCGAGCAATGAAAAAAGCGCCCCTCTCAGGCGCCTCTCCTTTTCCTTCCACCCGTACCACCCCGCCCCAACGCGAGGAAGGCCTGGGACGGATTGTATACCAGTATCCTAGCACCTGAGGGGGGCTTAGTCAAGAGTTTTGGGAGCTACCCCTGGGGACTTCTGAGGAAAGTCAAAGCCGGAGCAGGCGCTTCAGCAAGCCTAATACGGTGGGCTCGCGCCTGGAGAGGGCCCGGCGCAGGTCGTCTTCTCTAATTCGGGAGGCCAGGGTTGTGGTGGCGCGTTCGCCGGCGCCGGGGGTGGTCACCATCACAACCGGGATCGTCTCTCGGTAGCGATCGTAGAGCTCCGGGTTCGAGGTTATGTCTACTTCTTCGAGAAGGAAAGTGAACTCGTGACGGAGCTCAAGCAAAGTGGCCTTAACCCCTTTGCAGAGGGTGCAGCCCTCTTTGGTGTAAAGGGTAACGCGCTGCATTAACGAGCCTTCCACCGGTTTTGGAACTCTCAGCCCTCTCCGTGTGCTGCTGAGCATAGATTATACCTGTGATAATTCCTCGACTTCCACTTTCGCCCGGCGCGGTCTGAGATTGAGGCAGAGGAGCGCGGCCACCAGGGGCAGGAAGGCCAGGGCGCTGAGCGAGTTGAAGAGCCCGAAGTTGTCGGCGATGCTCCCCGAAATGACCACGCCGATGCCGCTGGTGACGAAAGCGAGGCCCAGGGTGAGGCCCGAAGCCATCCCCATGTTCCTGGGCAGCAGATCCTGGGCCATCACGATGGTGACCGAGTAGGAGGCCCCCAGTAGGAGCCCCAGCGGCGCGGCGACGACCAGAGAAAAGGGAGGGGAAACGTGCAGGAACAGGTAGACGATCGGAGCCACGGCGACCAAAGAGAGAGAAACGACCTTCAGCCGGCCCACCCGATCGGATAGAAATCCGCCGACCAGGCCGCCCACTG
>JAMDCE010000591.1 GCA_023489135.1 Chloroflexota bacterium | reverse complement strand
TGCCTTGCGTTCCTATTGAGGTCATCACGATCATCCCTAGCTGGATGATCGCGCAAGTTCCATACCATGGCCTTTGGGCACGGACCGCCAATGGCCTTGCCAAAACACGACCGCCCTCGAGTTCGCACAGCGCTTTCGAGCAAATTCCATGCCAGCATGACGACCAATGGTATGGCCAGCATGACATAGACGAGCCAGATTCGCTTCCTCTACGGCCATACAGTATCAAACCACGCTGAGTTTGTCAATTGTTCGGGCAAGCCGGCGTTGTCCTCCACCCATGCAGCGGGTAATAGCGTTTGTGAGGGCACCCACTCCAGTGAATTCCCTCGGCATCGTTCTTGCAGCCTTCGCTAGTCGATTGCCCTTCCCGCAGGAAGGTCTACAGGCACAGTCAGCAGTTTCGGAGGAAGAATGAAAATGCGTACTTTTGCTGCGTTTGCACTGGTCGTAGTGATTGTATTCACGCCCACACTTGCTATGGCCGATTCGGAGGAGGCCGCTACCTGCACTTTCGAGCTTGGCTTCAAGACGTTACACGATATGATCCCTAGTATCGTCGGCCAGTGTCTGGTCAACGTACATTACAACCCACAAAACGGCGATGGGCTCCAGGAGACCACCAACGGACTTATGGTCTGGCGAAAAGCCGATAACTTTACGGCCTTCACCGATGGCCATCGCACCTGGATCAACGGGCCCTACGGACTGCAGGTGCGGCTCAACACCGAGCGTTTCCCCTGGGAAACGGACTACATTATTCAGCAGGCGGTGAACCTGGTAGCCTCGAAAGGCTACACCGTGTTCAACACGAGCACATTCAACCCGGGCGCGATACTCAATGTCTTGATCGGAACGCTCACTGGCTCCGCCGACGGCTACAACCAGCTTGCGTTCTTTTTCCACAGCGGAAACTATCTGGGGACCGATACTGCGAATCCCAGCGCGCAAGTGTCGGTGGCCTGGCAAACCAATGACACGGTATCTCTAGATTACGTGCTTTATCGGCCGAACGACCCAATGTGCTGCCCAACTGGTGGAGGCGCTCACGTGCGCTATTTCTTCGACGGCACGTCGCTGAAGCCTTTGGATCCGATTCCATCTGACAACTGGGACGCGCCGCTGAGCAGACGGTAGGCGTGGCAAGCGCTACCAGACGCGAATTGATAGAACAATTTGACGCCAGCTATTCCGTCTTACCGCAACCCAATCGTGTACAAACTATACCCTTCCTGCGCCTGGGAGTAGTTGAACACCTGCAGGCCGTAAGTTACAGGCGAGCTCTCGATTACGCTGATATAAGCCACCCACTTATCCCCCCTGCTATTCAGGACTGCGATGCCCTGACCGGCCAGGGTGGCGCCCTTGTACAGATTGAATCCAACCATGCCCCTGGAAATACCTGGCTGGGGATCCACAGTTAGCGAAACGGTGACTGGCACGTTGCCTCCAGGATGCGTGAAAAGGAAGTAGTTGAACGTGGCCTGGAGTCCCGGCTGCGGCTGAATGACCCCGCGTGCCGCAGGAGCTGCCACAGTCAGCGCTAGCGCCTTATCTGGAGTCACGTTGCCTGTTGCCTGCTGCACCGGCCCAGAGGCACCTGATACGGTTAGCACAAAGCTAATTTGCAGATTAGGCTGATAGTTGAAGACCTGCAGCAAGTAGGGCTGTCCCGCGTCATCCACCAAGGTGAACGCAACGGTAACCGTTCCTCCGTCGCGCTGAATCTCACTGCCCTGACCAGCCAAGGACCCTGCGCGGTAAAGATTGAATCCGATAGCATTATTAATAAATGGACTGGGCGGGGAGTACTTCAGCTGTATGCTCAGTGGGCTGGATGCGCCAGGATACTCGAACGAGAAGTACATGAACTGGCCATTAACTTGCCCAAGTAACGAACCACCAATGCTCACAAAGGGCTGCGAGATCGCGATCGGGTTGGCGGGACTAGAGCCAGGGGGTGGGCCTGGAACGGGTGTGCCCGGGGGCCCCGCTAATCCTGAGGTCTGTAAGTTGAAATTCACAGTAATCCCTGCAGTGAAGTTGAATACCTGGATCAGGTAAGAGCCGAGGGTCGTGCTGTTGAGAGTTAACGCGTACCGCGTAAACGTTGCCTGGTTTTCCTCGACTGGCGCCTCACCTACTAGACCATTGGGGCCGTAAAGCTTGAACCCAAAAGCAGGACCGGTGGTGTTCATGCCGGGAATGGCCGTGAGGTCAATCTTCACAGCTTGGCCTGCTATGGGATAATCGAACCGATAGTAGAGAACTGCTCCTCCGGTATCGCCAACCAGCTGGCCAGCCTGGCTAGGATTCTGTGGTGTCAGCACTATGGCTGTGTCGGGTGTATTGTTGATGGCAAGAACAATCGCGGGAAAGACCGCGAGGACAAGAAGCAACAGGACGAGTGGCAGGGCCACCAATGGATACGTCAGGCGCTTCATTTTTCTTCCTCCTGTTTCCGTGATTGGGCGAAGTGCCCTACATAGCAGCGCTTGATCCATCTTTCGTTTCAGCAAGAATTGTACCTTGCCGTCGCGCCGCATTAACGCTGCCCCTGCTGCGCGACAGGCAGCGTGAAGTAGAAAGTGCTTCCCTTCCCCAGCTCGCTCTCGACCCAGATGCGGCCGCCGTGCGCCTCGACCAGCATCTTAGTGATGTACAAACCCAGACCCAAACCGCCAGCTACCCGACCGGCTTTCGGTTGAAAAAAGCGCTCGAAAATGTGAGGGAGGTCTTCCGGGGCTATCCCAAATCCACGATCAGCTACCGATACCATCACCTCGCCATTCGTCCTCTCGGCCCCGACCAACACCTTAGTTTCAGCGGCCGAGTACCTCAGAGCGTTGGTCAACAGGTTCATTAGGATTCGCTCCAGACGATCTGGATCCGCTTCAACCGAACACAAATCTGCGGGTATCTGCAGCCTGATCCGCCCAACGTCCATCATCTCCTTGGCACGCTCTAGCAGGCCAACCGCAAAGGGCCTTAGATCCACCGGCACCCTTTTCAGCCTTATCTGCCCGGCCTCAAGCCGCACCGACTCAACCAGGTCTTGAATCATCGCGTTCATTCGCTTGGCGCTGGTGAGGATGGCATCGCTACTCTTGCGCACCACATCAACCTTATCTGCAGATCGCTGAATCATCTGCGCCTGCCCCAGAATGATCGTCAGCGGGGCTCGCAGGTCATGGGAGATCGTGTGAATGTACTCCTCCCGAAACTGCTCGGCACGTTTGCGCTCGGTGATGTCTCGCGAAATGCCCATCACGGCGATCACCTTGCCATCACTGTTCGTTATGGGAGCCAACCAGGTGCCAAGCCACACTGTGCGCCCTGGAAATGTGGTTTCCTGTTCTGCATAAACGGGCTGTCCAATTTCGAAGACCTTCTCCAGGTTGCGCTGCTGGACATCAGACACTTCAACTGGGAACAACTCCTCACGGCGTCTCCCGATGATTTCTTCTGGTGGCAACCCGAATTGTTTAGCCGCGAAAGCGTTCGCGTATTCGATATATCCGTCGCGATTCACGATGAAGATCATATCGTGTGCCGCCTCGGCCAGCGTGCGATAGCGCGTTTCGCTCTCTCGCAGCGCATCGTCTGCCTGCTTCCGTTCGGTAATATCGCGAGCCACCACTACCACATACTCAACCTGGCCATCACTGAACAATGGATAATAATGCACTTCCATATAGCGGCGTCCGACAGCAGGATATGTAAACCACGCTTCGTATTGCACTGACTGTCCTGCAAAGCACAGGTCGAGCTTCGGGCCAATTACGTTCCGAAAGACCTCGTCGCCGTGTAGCTGTGATGCGGATCGTCCCACGATTTGATGAGCCTGCAACCCGTGCATTCGCGTGTAGCTTGGATTCACCAGCAGGTATACATATCGCCGGTCCAAGATTGAGATCAGATCAGGTGAATTATCGACAACTCGGGCGTATACGCGAAGCTTCTGGTTGGCTGAGCGTTGCTCTTCCTCGGCTCGCTTGCGTTCGGTAATGTCCTGAAAGACCGCAACCCCGGCAATAGCACGCCCCTCCGAATCGCATACCGGGCTGCCCGATGCCAGGATGATCTTCTCCGTGCCATCTTCCCAACGAACCAGTATCTCCACGCCCTTTGTAACCTCGCCCCGCTCGATAGCGCTGGGAAGCGGCAGTTCCTTGGGAGGGAAGGGGGAACCATCGAGGCGATTCAAGGTATAGCGGCCTCTTGGGCCATAAGCGGTTCCTGTGACCTCGCCACCCAAGAGATCCCTCGCGACCACGTTACTCAGGATGATCTCTCCACGGCCATCAGAGACTACCACACCAGCAGGCATCGTATCGACGATGGCGCTCAACTCTCGCCTTGCCGACTCAGCCTCGGCGCGGGCGGCCTGCTCTACAGCGAGCTTGGCACGTTCTTCCTCCGCTCGCTTCCGCTCGGTGATGTCGCGGCCGACCGCGTATGCCACACCTCTCGGGACATCCGGGGCTACGGTCCAGCCCAGCCACTTGTATGAACCATCTTTGCAGCAGTAGCGATTCTCGAAGTAGACGATAGGTGCCCCGGTCACAACCTTTTGGAACTCGGCCATAGAGGAGGCCCGATCTTCTGGATGGACGAATTCGATAAACTGTCTCCCAAGTACCTCAGGTTTGCTGTAACCGAGTAGTCTTTCGACCGCAGGGTTTACATTCTTGATATAGCCGCCTAAATCTACGATACCCAGAATATCAAGTGAGAGTGTAAAAAAGCGGCTGCAATCTTCCTCTGCCAGCTCAAGTCGGGCGCCTTGTTTGTTCACTTCGCACCTCCTTGCTTCCCACTTCGGAGTAACAGTATATGAGTCCCACTACGCTGCATAACATCACTCGCTGGAAGTGACCATTCCTGGCACGTCATGAACTTTCCCCTAAACCTCGACATTCCACCTGGCAAATCCCCAGGCCGGACTTCTACTCAACTCCGAAAACCAGACTGGCAATGGAAAACGAGAAGCGCCCGCAACGTGGGCGCCTCTCTACGGTCTCTCCATATCGATCTACCTCCCCTCGCAATCCGAGGGAGGCTGCCAATTACCATTCATTTGCAAGTATAGTGCCAACTGCCAATGAAGCATAGCGCTTCGTTCCACATCCTATGTTGCGGCTGCCGCTTGTGCCGCCCGGTAGATTTTGATATAGCGTTGGGCATAATTGTCGCGCCCGAGGATCAGATCCGTTGAAACGACGATGGAGCGCACCTTCGCGACATCGACTGTCGGGCACGTGATCCCAGCCGAGATGGCAAGGGCCAAGAAAGTGCCACCAAGCACTTCGCGATTAGGCAGACCATACGAGACATTGCTTGCTCCCAGGGTTTGGTTCACGCCCAACTCGGCTTTGACCCTACTTACCGCTTCGAGCGTTACCAGACCTGCTTTGCTGTTCGCCCCGACAGTCAGAGCCAGACAATCCATGATGACGTCCTCCCGTGGGATGCCCAGGGCCTCGGCCCGTTCCAGGATCTTATGGGCAATGGCTACGCGGCGATCGGCGTCCGAAGGGATACCGTGATCGTCCATAGTCAGTCCGATCACTGCTGTGCTGTATTCCTTCACCAGCGGCAGAATCTCCTGCAGTGAAGTCTCCTGGCCATTCACCGAGTTGACGATCGGCTTCCCACGATAGACCTTCAGCGCCGCTTCCAGCGCCTTCGGGTTATGGCTGTCAAGGCACAAAGGAACGTCTACCGCCTCCATTACCACCTGAACGGCAACTGGCAGCAGGACCGCCTCGTCCACGCCCGTCGCCCCAACGTTCACATCGAGGATATCAGCCCCGGCCTGGACTTGCGCCAACGCCTCCTTCTGCACGATCGTCATATCGCCGGCCAGCAAAGCCGCTTCCAGCTTTTTCTTGCCAGTGGGATTTATCCGCTCGCCGATCAGCACAGTCGCTCGATCGTGGCCGATGATCACCTCACGCGCTGCACTAGTCACTTTTGTGTTCAAGGTACGCTCGCCTCCCTAAGTACGACATCGACCAGCCAAGATAGATCGCGGTTGAGAAAACTCTGGCGAAATCTGAGACACTGGCCAGCCCAATCATCAGGCATAGACACCGTATTCTTTGGCGCACTCGATCATCGCCCGGATGTTCTCGGCCTTCGCCTGGTCGATGACGGCGCCCGTGCTGAGAATGAAGCCACCGCCCTTGCCAGCCGTCGCGATAAGTTGCTTACAGAAGGCAATGGTAGCTTCCGGCGTGCCAGTCTGCAAGAGGGCAGCTGGCACGTTGCCCTTGATGCAAGCTACGTCGCCAAGGATTTCCTTCGCCCGGGCCATGTCCGTGTAGTCGAAGTGCCAGATAGTCTTGCCCCTTGGGAGGTCGCGAATCACCTCCAGTCGCGAGTTGTAGCCGCCCTCGGCAAACAGCTCTGGCACAAGCCCTTCGTCGATCAGCCCGAGGATCACCTCACGCAGCGTCGGCCAATAGAAGGTCTTGAATTGCTGGTCCGACATGAAGCCGTCGGCCCCTTTATGCAAAGGAAGGGTCACGATGGGACTGCCGTTGACAGTAGCGCCCAACACGGCCATGCGTATCATTAGTGGTGTAATCCGTTCGAGTGAATCGAGCAGCTTTTCTGGTTGCCGGAAAATATCAAGCATGATCGCGCGGGTACCCCGCAGCGTGTCGCCGATCGCGTCGAAAGGCGCCTTGGTCATCCCTCGGGTCCAGCGCGGAAATCCCGCCTCCTCCAGCTTTTTGTCCGCAGCGGCAAGCTCCTGCTGCCAGTTCAGCGCCTCTCGTCCTGCCGCGACGAGCTTCTCCAAGGCGGCCTGAACCGACGGCAACCCGTACTTGCTCAGATTTGGAGGTGTGAACGGTATCTCGAGGATGTTAACCAAAGGCGAAAGCATTGTCAATGGCTGCAGTTCCCCCATGATTCGCGGCAGGTAAGTGCGCAGCCAGAAATCTGTTGGGTCCTGAATCAGCGCGTCGTAATCTTCCGAATTCATGTACTCTGCTTCGACGCACTGAAACGAGTGGTCCGGCGCAACCCCGTGGCCAGGCCAGTTGTACAGCTTGTAGTCCAGGATATCGAACACTTTGCCGGGCAAGACGCTGTTAACGCTGAACCTGACGTCCGGCTCGAAATCCAGGACACACTTGGTCCACGCCGTGATGGCCTTGTCGTGATCGTACATGACGTCCTGTGGGGTGAATCCTGAGTAGTACGCGGGGTAGAAGCCGACGTGCGGGTAGACTGGCACGCGGTCTGGTGTCCTCTTCAGTTCGATGGCATCTATGAGGCGGGTGACGCGCGCTTTGTATGCTGCCTCGGCTTCCGGCGTGATGAACTGTACGCCTTCTGGCGATAGCCATGCGGCAAACCGCCGCTCCCTCTTCTCTTCTGGCGACAACGCTTGCCAGTTTGTTTCCACGCTAGTTCACCCCCATCCACTGCTTGGCCAAAGTCACCGCCGCCATCGCGTCGAGACCGTAAGCGTCAGCGCCAGTGTAGTCGCGGATCATGTCGTTGATCTGCCCACCGCCGATCATAATCTTCACTTCGTCCCGCAGTCCAGCAGTCCCGATGGCTGCGACGGTGGATTTCATCGTGTCAAAGGCAAGCGTCAAAAAACCGCTGAGACCAACCACCTGGGGCTGGAACTCTTTTATAGCCTTTACGAATTGTTCCTCAGGAACGTCGACGCCAAGGTCGAGTACCTCAAACCCATTCACGTCGAGCATAAAAGTCACGATATCCTTGCCGATATCGTGAATATCCCCGCGCACCGTGCCGATGAGGATTCTGCCCAGGCGTTTGGTTTCAGAGGCAGCGACGACCTTCGGTTTGACGAGTTCGGCGATCTTCTTGAGCATCTCGCCTGACATGATGAGCTCGGGCAGGAAGTAGTTGCCGGTCTGATAGCGCTCGCCGACGATGGTCATGGCTTCCCGGCATGATACCAATACCTCCGTCGCATCTGCACCACCCTCGAGCATCTCCCGCACCACTTTTAAGGCGTCTGCTTCGCGCATGTTGGCAATGGCTTCGACGAGTTCCTCAGACATACACTATCTCCTTTGGAAAACTGATTCTGACGTGTCAGCAATCATGTGCATGAATGCCCACTGACGATTGAGTGGGCATATTATACAGTTCCATATGCTTCACTGTCGAGGACCTCGCGTTCCAGCATTCCCCAAATCCGTGAGTGAAGGCGGATTTGGGGGAAGGGAAAGTGGAGAGACGTTCAATGCCTGTTGATGGAGATCGCTGTTGGAATTGGCTGCCTCTCAGCAGAGCACC
>JAMDCE010000075.1 GCA_023489135.1 Chloroflexota bacterium | reverse complement strand
CTGGGGATGGCGTGATGGTCCTAATGGGGCTTTTCATCATCGGGCTCCTGAGGCTACCAGTGCTCTACCGGGAGCGACGTTTTCATATGGTCGGGCGCTCTTTTGGACGAGGAGGGACAGTCCTACTGGGGATGGCCTTCGCTTTCGGCTGGACGCCCTGTGTCGGGCCCATTCTGGCCTCGATTCTCTTTTATTCAAGTGCGGCGGGAACGGCAATGCAAGGAGCGCTGCTGCTACTCGTCTACTCACTGGGATTAGGTGTGCCTTTTGTGCTGGTTGGTCTTGGCTTCAGCCGGGCCATGGGCGCTTTGGGCTGGGTGAAGCGCCATTACGCGGTGATCAATGCGGTGAGTGGCAGCCTTCTTGTCGGAGTGGGCGTTCTCTTCCTCACCGATCGTTTCTTCTACTTCAGCATCTTGGCTCAGAGGCTTTACTACACTTTGTTCTATCCGAGGTGAGAAGTGAAAATACTTATCATCGTTGTGTTCACGGGAATCGTCGCCCTGTTAGCTCCATTCGGCTGGCAGATGATCGACAGGGGCTCCTCCAGTCCCCCAGCCGATCCGCCAGCCGTTAGCGCCGGTCGAGAAGCCTCCGATTTCTCTATCAAACTCTTCTCAGGGGGCACCTTTCATCTCACCGACCAGCGTGGCAAGGTCGTGTTGGTAAACTTCTGGGCCTCCTGGTGCCCTCCCTGTAGAGACGAAGCCCCGGTCCTGGAACGAGCTTGGAAGAAGTACAAGGACCGTGGAGTTGTCCTGGTGGGGTTGGACATCTGGGACAACGAAGCGGATGCGAAATCCTTCATGAAAGAATTCGGCATCACCTATCCTACCGGCCCGGACCCCAACGGGGAGACCGCCATCGAATACGGGGTGTCGGGCGTTCCCGAAACCTGGTTTCTCAATAGAGAGGGGAGACTGGTGCGAAGATGGATCGGACCGCTGAACGACCAGCAGATCACGGCGTTTATCGAGGAGGCCTCGCGATGAGTGTCGGAATGCCTTTGAAGATATTGCTGGCCACGAAGCGAGCCAGGTGAAAAAATGGCGAATAATTGGCGATCCTTAAAGTAATAAGCCAAACCGATGTTTGGGGGACACAGATGGAACTGAACGATCTTATGCTGGTGGCGATACGATGGGTGCACGCTCTGGCTGGGGCGGCCTGGGTAGGAGGTGGGCTGTTCTATCTGCTGGTCCTGCAACCATCCCTAGCAGATGTGGATGATCATTCTACCCTCAAGGCCCTGAAGTCTAAGGTGGCTGAAGAGTATAAGGAAGTGATAGAGCTCAGCGTGATGGCGCTTGTCGTCACTGGAGTTATTCTCGCGTTTGATCGCCTTTCGCGCGGCAACGTGAGCAACCTGTACGTGGCCATCCTTGCAATGAAGGTGACGGCGGCTGCCGGGATGTTTCTGCTTTCCTGGACCCTCGGTCAGAGGGGATCGGCCACGGTCAAGGCGGAACGCATGCCAGCCGGGCAGGGTCATCCTGATCCGCCTACTGCGGTTCAAAGGATCCTCTCGCCGTCGCAGCTGGTGCTCACATTAGGGGCGCTGGTCTTCCTCCTGGCCACTTTGCTGCAAGTCATTTATGAGAAGGGCCTGAGACCTCTCTGATGGAACGAATCTGATGGAACAAATCCTTTCGCTGCTGCGCCTGCTCCTTGCTAATTCGGAACTCATCATCCTGCTGGTCGCGTACTGGATCGTCGCATGGTTAGTGAAGCGACGCGCTTCGCGCGAGAGCCTGCCAGCAGAACAGGTAGGGGATCTCAGTTTTTGGCTGGCTTTTGGCGCCGCCGTTGCGGCGAGGCTGATCTACATCCTGCCAGTCTGGCCAATCTACTTGCGCTATCCTCTGGACGTGCTTAGGATACAGACCGGCTTATCCTTTTATGGAGGGCTCGGCGGAGCAATACTTGTTGGCTGGTGGTATGCCCGGAAAGCTCGTTTCCCCTTTTGGCACCTCGCCGACCTCTACGCGCTATATCTGCCGCTGGGCATCGCCACTGGGCGTCTTGGCTGTCTTCTTGACAACGATTGCTACGGGCAAGTGGCCGATCCACCTCTGGGCATCGTCTTCCCCGGTATGTCGCTGCCCCGCTACCCAGTTGAGATATACGAGGCGGTGCTCGTCCTGATTCTGTTCGGACTGCTCGTGGCGATGCGAGATCGCCAGAGCTTCTCCGGACAGATATTCTTGCTATTCTTAACTGCGTACCCGCTTATCCGCGCTTTTACGGACGTTTTCCGAATAAGCTTCGATTCATCCTCGATCGGAAGCGACCAGATGATCTCCATCGCAGTCGGCATCACGGCCTTGGCAATCTGGGGATGGCGTGCTCTGCAGGAAATTAACAAGCAAAAATCAGCGTCCTTTGCCATCTCGACCACCTACAAGCGAGACGTACAGCTGCAGCTGGGGGTAGACCAGCCAGACGTTGGCGACTCCGAACAGGATTCCGGTGCTAGTCCTGAGCTGCCAGTTGCTTTGGCGCCACCCGAAGAGTTGCGTGAACCCATTCAGGGCAATTGGCACGAGGAACAACAAATAGAGGCGCCAATCTAGAGGCCGTATGTTCCTGTTAGCCACAGCCAGGATGACGCCAGTGGCGAAGATGGAGCCGAAGATCGCGGTCATCCGCTGGTCCATCGCCATCTGGTAACCGAAAATGAAGTATGAGTGATCTGGGTTTTGAACGCAGAGAACGCGATAGGAGGCGAACAACGGCGCGGCGATCCACTCCTGCCCGAGCTTGTAGAGCAGAGGGACGATAAAGGTCCCCACAAAAATCAGTCCATTGGCGATGTTGAACAAAAGCAGCCACTGACGCGTGGCGAATTCCGCCAGGCTGTCGATAAAGCCCACAACGGCTGTGTCGATGGACTGTCGCTTTGGGGAAATGTCGTTGAGACGGTAGTACAGATCCCCATCCGAATCCAGCTCTTTCTTTGTTCCCACGATGTCAGTCAACCACTTACCTCCAGATTGGCTCCGGGTTACCCCCGCCCCGCTCTGTCGTCAACCAGGAATACCGTTGTTCCTTGCCGAGACCTTCCAAAACCCCATCGTCCAGCCCTGCTTTGGTTTCCTTGCCCCAGCTTTCTCCAGCAATTGTGCTCACACTAACACATCAAGCTTAAATGGAACTGAGCGCTCGGTGACGATAACCTGAGATTCTCCGGCCAACTTTATCCTTTGTCCAAAGATGCTTCACCGCACTGCGCTTCTGCGAGCAAACAAATAGGCCAGAAAGCTCTTCTCAACCGATGCATCCCCAATCATCAGGGCCTTCTCATGTTATCAACCTAGCAACCAGTGATCCCCGTCCTGGTGCTATTCGAAGCGCGCCCTTCGGGCACGTGGGAGGCCGTTTTCTCGGACAAAAAGCTGGTTTTCAGATAGTTCTTAAGAAAGGGAGGAGAAACAGTTGCTATGATCGGATATTGGGGATTCGGCTTGCTGGGTCCGTAGATGATGATTCTTTTCTGGGGTGGCATCGTCGCGCTGATCGTATGGGTGGTGAGAGCAGCCTCTCCCCGTGCCAACAACGCCAGGGTGCCAGAGTCTACTGCCCTGGAAATACTCCAAATTCTTCTCGGTCTGGCCCTGTTGATGTTATTTGCGCCTGGCGGAGCGGGACTGACGAGGGCACAAGAGTCTCTTTTCGTCTGTAACGGCGCCTTGAAGCTTCTCGACCCGAGCCCGTGGCCCGTCATCTTGGGCTTAGGGCGGTTACTCCACGGCCCCCTCCCGTCTGATGATACCCAAACCAGTTGACTACCAGCCCCAACAGTCCTATCATTACGTAGCAAATAGTGACTTGTGGCTGAGACCGGGGTGGAAGAAAAGGGGGCCAGGGGACGAAACCAGAGGAAAGAGCGAGACGAAATATCGACAATCTGCTTGGGCTCGCCGGTTGGAAGGTTCAGGACCTTGGTCAACTTAACCCACAGGCTGCGCTGGGCGTGGCTGTGCGGGAGTTTCCTCTGGCCACCGGCACTGCCGATTACCTGCTGCTCGTGGACAGAAAGGCTTACGGCGTCATAGAGGCCAAACCTGAGGGCACGACCTTGAGCGGTGTGGCCGAGCAGTCCGGCAGCTATCTCGCCGGCGTTCCTGCCCACATCCCCCACGTTCAAGACCCGCTTCCGTTCGCTTACGAGAGCACCGGCAAAGAGACCTTCTTCCGAGACCTGCGCGACCCGGAACCTCGCTCACGCCGGGTCTTCGCCTTCCATCGGCCAGAAACGCTCAGGGATTGGGTCCAGCAGGGGGATACGCTCCGGGCCAGGCTCACAGCTATGCCTGCCCTGGGGACGGAAGGGTTGCGCGATTGCTAGGTCGAAGCCGTTCAGAACCTGGAGAAATCTTTGGCAGTAGCGAACCCCAGGGCGCTCATTCAGATGGCGTCGGGCGGGGGGAAGACGTTCACGGCGGTCAGCTTCATCTACCGGCTGATAAAGTTCGCCAGGGCCCGAAGGATTCTCTTCCTCGTGGATAGGGCCAACCTGGGACGCCAGACCCGCAACGAGTTTCAGCAGTACCTGACCCCCGACGATGGCCGAAGATTCACCGAGCTATACAACGTCCAGCTTCTGACCTCGAACTCCCTGGACCCGGTGGCCAAGGTCTGCATCACCACCATCCAGCGCTTGTACTCAATGCTGAGGGGAGAGGCGGAGTTCGATGCCGAGAACGAGGAGCAATCCCTGTTCTACTACTCACCGCAGGACCAGAAGGAGAGGGACGTCTCGTTCAATTCCCTTATCCCTATCGAGACCTTCGACTTCATAGTCACCGACGAGTGCCACCGCTCTATCTCCCACGTCTGGCGCCAGGTCCTCGAATACTTCGACGCCTTCATCATCGGACTGACCGCGACGCCATCGAAGCAGACCTTCGGGTTCTTCAATAGAAACCTGGTGATGGAGTACCCGCACGAGAGAGCAGTGGCCGACGGGGTGAACGTTGGGTATGACGTCTACCGCATACGCACGCAAATCACGGAGCAGGGCAGCAGCGTCGAGGCGGGTTATTTCGTCGATAAGCGGGACAAGTTGACCAGAGAAGTTAGACTGGAGCAACTCGACGAAGAGCTGGACTACGACGCCGGTCAGTTGGACAGAGACGTGGTATCGCCCGACCAGATTCGCACGGTGATAAGAACCTTCAGGGACAGGCTATTTACCGAGATATTTCCTGGCCGCACCGAGGTTCCCAAGACCCTTATCTTCGCTAAAGACGACTCCCACGCCGAGGACATCGTGCACATCGTCAGGGAGGAGTTCGGCAAGGGCAACGACTTCTGCAAGAAGATTACCTACAGAACGTCCGGCGAAAGGCCCGACGACCTCATCGCCAGTTTCCGCAACTCCTACAACCCGCGTATCGCCGTCACGGTGGATATGATCTCCACCGGCACCGACATCCGCCCCCTGGAATGTCTCATCTTTATGCGGGACGTCAGGTCGAGTCTGTACTTCGAGCAGATGAAGGGACGCGGCACCAGGGTGATTTCTTCGACGGATTTCCGGGCCGTGACGCCGGATGCGCTGCATAAGACCCACTTCATGATTGTCGATGCCGTCGGCGTGTGCGAAAGCGACAAGTCGGATTCCCGGCCGCTGGAACGGATGAGGAGCGTGCCGTTCGACAAGTTGCTGATGGCGGTGGTGCTGGGCAACAGAGGTGACGACACGCTGACCTCATTGGCGGGGAGACTGGCGAGACTGGACAGAAAGATTGAACCCACCGATAAGAAGAAGATAGCCGCGGCGGCAGGGGGCAAATCATTAGCGGAACTCATCAACGGGCTGATGGACGCCAGGGACCCCGACGCGAGGGTTGAAAAGGCAAGGCTGAGATTTGGGACCGAGACGCCGACAGAGGAACAGGTGAAGATGGCCGGGGAGGAACTCACCAAGAACGCCTGCGTCCCGTTCGACAATCCCGAGCTGAGACAGGTCCTCGTCGACATACACAAGCGGAACGACCAGACCATCGACACGGTGAGCATCGACGCCGTCCTCTCCGCCGGGTTCGATGCCAAGGCGAAGGAAAAAGCAGGGAGCGTGGTCGATACCTTCAAGAAATTCATCGAGGAGAACAAGGACGAATTAACGGCGCTGCAAATCATCTACGCTCAACCCTACGCCCAGCGACATCTCACCTACGAGGAAATCCAGCAGCTCGCCCAGGCCATCCGCAAACCGCCCTACCATCTCACGCCGGAGCTCCTATGGCAAGCCTACGAACAGCTAGAAAAACCCAAGGTAAGAGGGGCCGGGCCACAGACCATTCTGGCCAACATCGTCTCCCTGGTTCGCTTCGCCATTGGCCGGAGCGACGTTCTGGAGCCCTTCCCGGACACGGTGGACCGACGATTCGACGAATGGCTGATGGAGCAGGAGAAAGCTGGTCGAGCCTTTACGCCGGAGCAGAGGGAGTGGCTACGAATGATTAAGGACCACATCGCCACCTCGGTCAATATCGGGATGGATGACTTCGAGCTTGCGCCATTCAGTACCCAGGGTGGTGCGGTCAAAGTTTACCAGGTATTTGGGGAGCAACTGAACAGTATCCTGGCTGAGCTGA
Organism: Chloroflexota bacterium; assembly: GCA_023489135.1. The sequence goes on along the minus strand of JAMDCE010000075.1, from coordinate 1,754 downwards.
ATGAGGTCCTGGCAGCGTGAATGACTGCTCCAAGGAATCGAGGGACAGAAAGGGCGTAGCGCCGCTGCCAAGGAACTGGGTGTGGACGACTTTGGGAGAGATTCGCCGGGACGAGAGTAAAGTAATCGCGCCGAACACGATGCCTAGTCAGTGGTTCGAGATGTACAGCGTGCCCAGCTTCGACACGGGCAAACCTGAGATAGTGTTAGGAAAGGAGATTGGGTCAAGTAAGCGAATCATCGAAGCAGGCATGGTCCTCCTGTGCAAGATAAACCCCCGTATTAACCGCGTCTGGGTTGTCCGCGATCACTCTCCGTTCACGAAGATAGGTTCGACAGAGTGGATTCCATTCGGGAGGGTAGAGGGCGTCGTCCCGGAGTACCTCTGCTATTATATGAGACAAGCAGCGTTCAAAGATTTCCTTGCCCAGAACGTCTCAGGCGTCGGCGGTTCACTTATGAGGGTAAGAGTAAATGCTCTGGGCAGTTACCCGTTCCCACTAGCTCCCCGTCACGAGCAACACCGCATCGTCGCCAAAATCGAGGAGCTCTTCACCAAATTGGACGCGGGTATCGAGATGTTGAGAACGCTAAAGGCGGAGCTAAAGCGATATCGTCAGGCGGTGCTCAAAGCTGCCGTCGAAGGTAAACTGGTCCCCACCGAGGCAGAACTGGCCAGGACAGAGGGGCGTGACTACGAACCGGCGGATGTTCTTCTAGCCCGGATCCTTGAGGAGCGCAGCGGTAGATGGGAATCTGAACACCCGGGAGCCCACTACAAAGAACCCGAACCACCGCGTGTAGATGGACTCTTCCAGTTGCCAGAGGGCTGGGTGTGGTCGAGCTTGGACCAGTCCTTCAAGGTAGAGCGAGGCCGTTTCTCAGTCCGACCGCGAAATGACCCGAGTTACTACGGCGGTACGTATCCTTTCGTTCAAATCGGGGACCTGCCCCGTGATGGTGGACTCATAACCGGATTCTCACAGACCCTGAATGATGCCGGCTGCCAAGTGAGTAAGACGTTCCCAAAGGGGACAGTTCTGATTGCCATTGTTGGTGCTACCATCGCCAATACTGGTATCCTCACTTTCGAGAGCTGTTGCCCGGACAGCCTGGTAGCTATTCAGAGCGACGACGCACTGCGTTTGGGGTTTGTAGAGTTATGCCTACGGTCGAAGAAGCTGGAGATTCGCAGGTCTTCGTACGCGTCGGGTGGACAACCGAACATCAATCTCCAAACGTTGCTTCCCCATCCAATTCCACTCCCCCCACTTGCCGAGCAACGCCGAGTCGTGACAGAAGTTGGGCGCCGTCTATCCATTGCCGATGAAGGTGAGAAAGCTGCAGTACAAGGTCTACGGCAAGCTGAGAGGTTGCGCCAAGGTATCCTAAGAATGGCATTCGAGGGCAAACTGGTGCCCCAGGACCCCAATGACCAACCGGCCGAGAAACTGTTGGAGCGAATCAGGCAAGAGAGGGCTCAACTTGAACTTAATGGCAAGGACGATTCGAAACGTAAACGACCAGACCACGCGACACAACTGGAGTTGATGTAGATGGCCAACGATTCGACGGCGGTAATCCAGAGGCTGTGGAACTTCTGTAATGTCCTCCGCGATGATGGTGTGAGTTACGGCGACTATGTGGAGCAGTTGACCTATCTGCTGTTCCTGAAAATGGCGGACGAAAGGACGAAACCGCCATTGAATGAGCCGTCGTCCATTCCCCACGGCTTGGCTTGGCCGAGTCTGCTTG
>JAMDCE010000076.1 GCA_023489135.1 Chloroflexota bacterium | reverse complement strand
AGCCTGCCTCCAGATATGGATGGAAGACCTCGGCGCACCGGCAGGTAAAAAGAGCCTGGCTGAGTTGCAGGAGCTTGCGGAACGGCTGTCGAGGGAGAAGGGAGCTGCCTTCCCCACCAGTGGCAAGATACAGCTTTTCGACGGACGTACTGGCGATCCCTTCGATCAGCCGGTAACTGTCGGCAACATCTACATGATGAAGCTAGTCCACCTTGTGGAGGACAAGATCCACGCGCGCTCGACGGGTCCGTACAGCCTGATCACCCAGCAACCTCTGGGTGGCAAGGCTCAGTTTGGGGGGCAACGCTTCGGCGAGATGGAAGTCTGGGCGCTAGAAGCTTACGGCGCCGCCCATATGCTCCAGGAGATTCTGACCGTCAAGTCTGACGATGTCGTTGGTAGGGTGAAGACCTACGAGGCCATCGTCAAAGGCGAGAACATCCTCGAACCCGGCGTGCCCGAATCGTTCAAGGTGCTCGTGAAGGAGCTCCAGAGTCTGGGTCTTGCCGTGGAGGTGCTCAACGAAGACGAAGAGCGCGTCCATTTCGCGGAGGATACGACAGGCGGCGATGATTCTCTGCCTGAACTGGGCATCAACATCGCGGGATTCGAAGAATAGCAAGTTTTCAGTGGTTATCGTCGAGTTTGCGCCATTACCATCGTGTAGTGACGCAAACGCTGTGAGGAGGCATAATGCTAGAAGTTAATGACTTCAACGCAGTTCGAATCAGTCTTGCTTCGCCGGATCAGATCAAATCCTGGTCTTATGGCGAGGTCACTAAACCAGAAACTATCAACTATCGCACACTGAAGCCTGAGAAGGATGGGCTGTTTTGCGAGAAGATTTTCGGTCCCACGAAGGACTGGGAATGCTATTGCGGCAAGTACAAGCGCGTGCGATACAAGGGAATAGTTTGCGATAAATGTGGAGTAGAGGTGGCACGGGCGAAGGTGCGCCGCGAGCGGATGGGCCATATCGATCTGGCTTCGCCAGTCAGCCATATCTGGTTCGTCAAAGGCACACCCAGCCGAATCGGCTTGCTATTGGACATATCGCCCCGCAGCCTCGAGCGAGTGCTCTACTTCGCTCAATTCATCATCGTGGACGTTGACGAGGATCTCCGAAGAAAGGCTCTCGCTCAACTCGAACACGGTCTACACTCGGGAGCCACCAGGGTTCAAAGGGCGACCCAGGAGCAGATCGACGATATCAACGCTCGGCTGTTGGAACAAATCGGCGAACTGGAAGCTTCCCGCGAATCCACCAGTAAGGCGCTCGAGGAGCGCCTGGCACGAGAGACCGAAGCCATTATGAACGAGGCGACGGCGTTGAAGAGCCGGCTGGAAGGTCTCGTCGGGCAGGCAGCCCCCGAGGACATCACCTTCGCCAGCAAAGTGGTTGTCCAGCACGACGCTGCGGTGACGAAGGATCACCTCCAGATGCTGAATGATCTTGCCCGCGAGCGCATCGAGGAGATCGAGCACGAAATAAGGGAGGATCAGGCCTACACTGCCGCACGCATTGGCGGCGAGATAGATCATCTCCGCTACGCGGCGAACGCGGAGATCAGCGAAGTGACTTCGCGCATGAATGACGAGATCTCCAAGCTGGAGGACGGAGTCGAAGCAAGCCGAAAGGAGATTGAGAGCATCGAGCGCTTGCAGTTGCTTAACGAAAGCAAGTTCCGTGAACTCAGCGAGAAGTACGGCAAGATGCTCAAGGCAGGCACGGGCGCCGAGGCTGCTCGAGAGATTCTCGTGGGCCTCGATCTGAACAAGCTAGCGGAGGAGCTTCGCCGCGACATACGCCTCTCGTCTGGCTCAGGCCAGCGGCGGAAGAAGGCTACCAAACGGCTTCGCGTCGTAGAGGCGTTCCGCAAGAGCGGCAACCGACCGGAATGGATGATCTTCACAGTGCTCCCTGTCCTGCCACCCGATCTGAGACCGATGGTTCAGTTGGATGGTGGTCGGTTTGCCACGTCGGACCTGAACGATCTGTACCGACGCGTTATCAACCGCAACAATCGGTTGAAGAGGCTGCTCGAGCTCGGCGCACCCGAGATCATCATTCGCAATGAGAAGCGCATGCTGCAGGAGGCTGTCGACTCCCTGATCGATAACGGTCGTCGAGGGAGAGCTGTAGCAGGCTCTAGCAACCACAAGCTCAAGTCGTTGAGCGACATGCTCAAAGGCAAGCAGGGCCGCTTCCGCCAGAATCTTCTGGGCAAGCGCGTGGACTACTCTGGACGTTCAGTAATCGTAGTCGGCCCCGAGCTGAAGCTGCATCAGTGTGGCCTTCCGAAGCGCATGGCTCTGGAGCTCTTCAAGCCATTTGTGATGCGACGGCTTGTGGAACGCGGTCATGCTCATAACATAAAGAGCGCAAAGCGCATAGTCGAGCGTGTGAAGCCAGAGGTTTGGGACGTGCTCGAGGAGGTCATCAAGGACCATCCCGTGTTGCTCAACCGAGCGCCCACGCTGCACCGCCTGGGTATCCAGGCATTCGAGCCTGTGTTGATAGAGGGCAGCGCCATTCAGATTCACCCGTTGGTTTGCGCCGCGTTCGGTGCGGACTTCGACGGTGACCAGATGGCCGTGCACGTGCCGCTCTCGGCAGCTGCCAGGGACGAGGCCAGGACGCTGATGCTTTCGACGTACAACCTGCTCTCCCCATCGAGTGGCGAGCCGATCGTCGCGCCAACGCTCGATATGGTGCTTGGGTGCTACTATATGACCGTCATCAAGCCCGGCGCCAAGGGTGAAGGCAAGGTTTTCTCCAGCCCAGATGATGCTCGCCTGGCCTACGATCTTGGCATCGTCGATCTGCACGCTTCTATCAAGGTCAGGATGCAAAACGCCGGCGACGAAGAGCCACAGATCATCAGCACTACGGTGGGTCGGCTCCTCTTCAACGCAGTGCTGCCGCCTAGTCATCCGTTCAAGAACGAGACGATGGATCGCAAGATGCTTCGCTCCCTCGTGGCCGAGTGCTTCCGCCTGTACGGCAGCGAGAAGACGGCGCAGGTCGTCGACGATATCAAGCGCACTGGCTTCCTGTTTGCTACCAAATCAGGCATAACCATCGCCGTCGGCGACATCCAGATACCCCCGTCGAGGGATCATCTCCTTGAGGAAGCCGAAGCGAGGATCGAGGATATTCAGAAGCAATTCCGCCGCGGCTTGATCACCGAAGAGGAGCGATACAACCAGGCCGTGGAGATCTGGACCGAGACGACCGAGGAGGTCACCAGAGCCGTGGCCGATACAATGGACCGATTCGGACCAGTGTACATGATGGCCAACTCAGGAGCGAAAGGTAATATCCAGCAGCTTCGCCAGATGGCTGGAATGCGTGGACTGATGACAGCGCCTTCGGGACGTATCATCGATCTGCCAATTCGCTCCAGCTTCCGCGAAGGGCTGACGGTGCTCGAATACTTCATCTCCACACACGGCGCTCGCAAGGGTCTTGCCGACACAGCTATCCGAACAGCCGACTCAGGTTACCTGACACGCCGGCTCATCGACGTCGCACAGGACGTCATCGTGAACGAGGAGGATTGTGAGACTACGGCCGGCCTCTGGGTCGAAAAGCAGGGCGATCGAGGCGTAGTCGAGATGCTGCCAGACAGGATCATCGGCCGCTTCGCGGCGAGCCCAGTGATTCATCCCGCCACAGGCGAGATCATCGTCGATCGAAACGAAGAGATCGACGAAGAGAAGGTGCGGCAGATCGTCGAGGCCGACATACAGCGCGTTCACATTCGCTCGCCACTGACGTGCGAGGCCAGGCACGGCGTTTGCAAGCGCGACTATGGTCGCAGTCTCGCCCGCGGCCAGTTGGTCGAGCACGGAGAGGCGGTGGGCATCATCGCCGCCCAGAGCATTGGCGAGCCAGGCACACAATTGACAATGCGCACGTTCCATACTGGTGGGATCGCGGGGCTGGACATCACCAGCGGTCTACCTCGAGTCGAAGAGCTGTTCGAGGCACGAATGCCGAAAGGACAGGCGATCATCAGCGAGATCGACGGTATTGCCGAGATCTCGCGCGCTGAGGATCACAGAAAGATCAAGATCACATCTCACGAAGTCTATCGCGACGAGGAGCAGATTCCGCGGGACTACGAGCTTGTGGTAGCCGTAGGTGACTGGGTGGAGGTAGGCACTCCGCTGGCGCGTAAGGGCGAAGAGGAGATCGTTGCCCCAATGGCTGGCCACGTGTCTGTAGAGGAGGATAAGGTCATCGTCCTCTACGAAGACAAGGAGGAGCGAGAATACACTGTTCCTCCTGCCGCACGGATCAAGATCGAGAATGGCCAGATGGTGGCAGCTGGCGACCTGCTGACAGAAGGCGCAGCCAACCCGCAGGATATCTTGCGCATCCTTGGGCGAGAGGCCGTGCAGCGCTATCTGGTCGACGAAGTGCAGAAGGTCTACCGCTCCCAGGGTGTGACGATCAACGACAAGCACATCGAAATCATCGTGCGGCAAATGCTTCGCAAGGTCAAGATCGAGACCCCTGGCGATACGGAGCTACTGCCAGGGGAGCTCGTGGACAGGTTCACCTACGAGGACATCAACGCTCGTGTGCTGGCAGAAGGCGGAGAGCCCGCGACGGCACAAACAGTCCTCCTGGGCGTAACTAAAGCTTCGTTGAATACCGAAAGCTTCCTCGCGGCAGCATCCTTCCAGGAGACAACGCGAGTGCTGACCGAGGCAGCTATCCACGGCAGTATCGATAGATTGCTGGGACTGAAAGAGAACGTCATCATTGGCAAGCTCATCCCAGCGGGCTCAGGCTTCCGCGCTAAGAAGGAGGAGGCGGCAAAGAAAGACCTGCTCCATCTGGTTGCGGGAACACCTTGACACACCTGGGCATTACTGGTATAATTTCACCTCGGTGTCTCGCGCGTTAATGTCCGCGGGGCACCGATTACCAGGTTTGTGTCGAGCTCGCCGGAGCTAACAAGCCATCAGGCGAGCTTTCACGTTTGAGGTTGAAACTGACACGGAATCAGGAGGAAGCGTAGTTGCCGACCATCAATCAGTTGGTCCGGAAGGGTCGTAAACAAGTAAAGAAGAAGACGACGGCGCCAGCGCTGCGATTCACTTACAACGCGCTGGAGAACAGGGTTACGCGAGGCAAGGGTTGCCCACAAAAGCGGGGGGTCTGCACCCAGGTGAAGACTACCACGCCCAAGAAGCCGAACTCTGCCCTGCGCAAGATCGCCCGCGTGCGTCTCACGAATGGAATGGAGGTTACCGCCTACATTCCAGGAGAGGGCCACAATCTTCAGGAGCACTCCGTGGTTCTGATCCGCGGTGGCCGCGTTAAGGACCTCCCAGGCGTTCGCTACCACATCATCCGCGGCGCGTTAGACGCCGGTGGAGTAGCCAATCGCAGGAAGGGCCGATCCAAGTACGGCGCGAAGGCACCAAAGGCGGGCGCTGCCGGAAAGACAGAAGGAAAGAAGTAGCGACAGGCTGAGAGAGCGGATAAGGTCTATGCGAATGCCGCTGTTGACGACACGGATATCCCAGCCGTCGCCTTGAGGAGTTCATCATGCCGAGACGAGCGCGAATAACCAAGAGACCGGTTTTGCCTGACGGCAAGTATCACAATAAGTCGCTCGGGCGATTCATTAACAGAATAATGATGCGCGGCAAGAAGAGCGTGGCCGAGTCAATCGTCTATGACGCATTGACGACCATTGAGGCTCAAGCCAAGAAGAGCCCAGTTGAGGTTTTCGAACAGGCGCTCAAGAACGTCACCCCACTCCTGGAAGTCAAGCCCAGGCGAGTGGGCGGAGCTACTTACCAGGTGCCTGTGGAAATCAAGGGAGACCGACGGAATGCCCTAGCAATGCGCTGGCTGATTTCGGCCGCCCGCAATCGCGCTGGCAAGTCTATGGCTCAGAAACTCGCCTCAGAGCTGCTTGATGCGGCCCAGGGTGTCGGCACAGCTATTAAGAAGCGCGAAGACACGCATCGAATGGCGGAGGCGAACAAAGCGTTCGCGCATTACCGCTGGTAACACGTGGGCTCGTTTGCCAGGTTAGTAGGTTCACAAGGTGAATGACTGTGCCGAGCTCTCGAGTCCATCGGACGGGATGAGGTCCTTGTGAGCATATTAGCACTGGAGAGATGAATGCCCAGGACGGTGACAATTGAAAACACCCGCAACATCGGCATTATCGCCCATATAGATGCGGGTAAAACGACGACAACAGAACGAATACTCTTCTACACAGGAAAGACATACAAAATGGGCGAGGTCCATGACGGCACGGCCGTTATGGACTGGATGGAGCAGGAGCGCGAGCGAGGTATAACTATCACTGCCGCAGCGACGACCTGCATGTGGCGAGACCACCGCATCAACATCATTGACACGCCAGGTCACGTGGACTTCACAGTTGAAGTGGAGCGAAGCCTGAGGGTGCTGGATGGCGGAGTAGTGGTCTTCGATGCTGTAGCAGGCGTGGAGCCTCAATCGGAAACTGTCTGGCGGCAAGCTGATAAGTATCGCGTGCCCCGCATCTGCTACATTAACAAGATGGATAGAATCGGCGCCAACTTCTGGCGAACTATCGAAATGATAGTGGACCGCCTGGGAGCGAAACCGATACCGATCCAGATTCCAGTGGGCAGCGAAGCGGCTTTCCAGGGAATGATCGATCTTGTCGAGAACAACCTGGTAGCTTACGCCGACGACCTGGGCACGACGGTGCTCGAAGCGGAGATACCCGACCAATACAAGGGCGAAGCCGCTAAGCACCGTGAGCATCTGATCGAGGCCGTGGCCGAGATCGACGACCAGATAATGGTCAAGTACCTTGAAGGGGAACATATAAGTCCGGACGAGATTCGGCGTGCGCTGCGCATAGGGACGCTTGGTGGCAAGGTAGTGCCAGTCCTCTGCGGCAGCGCGCTGAAGAACAAGGGCGTCCAGTCAATGTTGGATGCCATTGTCGATTACCTGCCCTCACCGCAGGACGTTCCGCCCGTCGTGGGAATCAATCCCAAGATCGAGGCGGAAGAGTCGCGTAAGGTGAGCGATTCTGAGCCTTTCTCGGCGCTGGCATTTAAGATCGTGTCGGACCCATTCGTGGGCCGGCTCGCCTATATCCGAGTGTACTCGGGCCACCAGCCGTCGGGATCCTACGTGCTCAATTCGACTAAAGGGCAGAAAGAGCGTGTTGGAAGGCTTCTTCTGATGCACGCTAACCATCGGGAGGACGTGCCCGAGATCTATGCCGGAGACATAGCGGCAGTAGTAGGTCTCAAGAGCACGTTCACAGGCGACACCTTGTGTGATCCGCATAGACCGCTGATTTTGGAGACTATCAAGTTTCCTGAGCCTGTTATTTCGGTCGCCATCGAGCCGAAGACGAAGGCCGATCAGGACAAGATGGGCAGCGCCCTTGCTAGACTGGCAGAAGAGGACCCAACGTTTCGAATGCGCTCGGACCCAGACACTGGCCAGACGCTGATCGCGGGAATGGGCGAGCTACATCTCGAAGTCATCGTCGACCGAATGATGCGTGAGTTCAAGGTGGAAGCGAACGTAGGCCGTCCGCAAGTCGCCTACAAGGAAACGATCACGTTGCCGGTGACGGCAGAAGGACGGTTTATTCGCCAATCAGGTGGCCGTGGGCAGTATGGCCACGTATGGCTGAAGCTGGAGCCGACGGGACCTGGACAAGGCTTCGAGTTCGTAAACGCCATCGTCGGAGGCGCGGTGCCACGGGAGTACATCCCTGCCGTGGAAGCCGGCGTGAAGGAAGCGATGGAAACTGGCGTCCTCGCTGGCTATCCGATGGTGGATGTGCGAGCTACGCTGACTGATGGCTCGTATCACGAGGTAGATTCCTCGGAACTAGCTTTTAAGATAGCAGGCTCTATGGCGTTCAAGAGCGGCGCGGAGAAAGCCAAGCCGATTATCCTGGAGCCCATTATGAAGATCGAGATCGTGTTGCCTGAGGAGTTCCTCGGCGACGTGATGGGTGATCTGACCTCCAGGCGAGGTCACATTGAGGGCATTGAGCCGAGAGGCGCTACGCAGGTGCTGCGAGCTCTCGTGCCTCTGGCCGAAATGTTCGGCTACGCCACCGACCTGCGGTCGATGACACAAGGACGAGGCAGCTATTCGATGGAGTTCTCGCACTACCAGGAGACTCCACGAAACCTGGCCGACGGTGTTATCGCCACGGCGAGAGGCTAGCGTAGAATAAGAAATCTTTACGATTCTCTTTAGATTAAGGAGGAAGCTAACAGATGGCCAAGAAGAAATTCGAGCGGACTAAGCCCCACATCAACGTGGGAACGATTGGCCACATCGACCATGGCAAGACCACCCT
>JAMDCE010000613.1:3733-8402 GCA_023489135.1 Chloroflexota bacterium | reverse complement strand
TGGCCCGGCAGCCAGGCTCAGGCCCGGCGACCGGGTAACGGTCACTGCAGGGCCTTTCCGTGATATTGAAGCTATCTTCGATCGCGCGCTGACGCCGCGTGGACGGTGTCTGGTTCTGTTGCGAATACTCGGGCGGCTCACGCGGGTACAGATAGATGCCGAATTGCTGGCGAAAGTGACCGCTTGACGCTTTCTCGTCAAGTCGACACTGGCAGTTTAGCAAAGTGAACTGGCAGTAGGCCCTGAAAGAAGCTGCCAATCGCTTGTGGACGACAGGCAAGTGTATAGGAGCAACCGCTTTAGAGGTCCAGTGGACGTCGAACGGGCGGTAGCCTGCGCGACATCGGTCACCACTGAGAAGGCAGGCACGGAGAACGGGAGAGGATGCGGCAATCTCCGTGTCTCGGTGGCTCCGTGGTGAACCACTTCCAGTAAGAGGTGATTATGGAGCTTCGTCGCTATTGGGGCATCTTCCGCAAATGGTTCTGGCTGATGGCGCTGGGGATGATCCTCGCGGGAGGAACCAGCTATGCGGTGAGTAAATCACTCACGCCGATCTACGCGGCCACTGTAACTTTGCAGGTCAATCAGGTGCAGAACCCGGGAGTGGCGGGGTATAACGACATTCTGCTCAGCGAGCGGCTGACCAAGACGTATAGCGAGCTTATCCGCAAGCGACCCGTTCTCGACGAAGCGATTCGGCAATTGCAGCTCAATCTGACCTACGAGTTTCTTGCCACGCAGGTTAACGTCAGCAGCGTGCGCGACACTCAACTCATTCAGGTAACCGTTCAGAACCCACAACCGCAGCAGGCAGCAGATATTGCCAACAAGATTGCCGAGGTGTTCATCGCCGAAACGGCCGAGGCACAGGGCGGACAGGTCTCGTCTGCGCGTGAAGGTCTGCGCCAGCAGATTACTACGGTGACGAACGAGATTCGCAACACTGCAAGTGACATCGAGCGCTTGCGTTCCGGGGGCGATCAGCGGACATCGGAGGTGCGTGCTGCTGAAGAAGCGCGGTTGCAAAGCACGCTGAGCCAATACCAGTTGCTGTACTCCCAGTTGGTGAAAAACGAGCAGGACCTGGCTTTGGCCGAAGCGAGAACGGGCGGGGGAGTGCGGGTTGCCGACCCTGCCGTTGCGCCAATCGATCCGACTCAGCCGAAAGTTCTACTAAATACCTTGCTTGCCGGGATTGTGGGACTCCTGCTGGCGATTGGCGTCGCGTTCCTCATCGAATATCTCGACGATACGGTGAAGACATCTGAGGACCTCGAACAGGCAACCTCTCTACCCACACTTGGAACAGCCAGGGTGTTTCCTGTCGAGCGCAACGGAAAGGAACAGAACCCGTCGCTGATTGCCTCGAATCCTCGGTTGCATTTCGGGGAGGCATACCGGACGTTGCGTACGAACCTTCAGTTCGCGACTTTGAACCATAAGTGTGAAGCCGTCCTGGTGACGAGCGCCGGACCAGGTGAGGGCAAGAGCTTTACGATCTCGAATCTCGCCGTGGTGTTCGCCCAAGCCGGGAAGCGCGTGCTGATAGTGGACAGCGACATTCGGCGTCCGACTTTGCACAAGTACTTCAACGTCTCGAACGAGATTGGCTTGACCAACCTTCTGCTGGCCGACGATCAATCGCGCGTAAATCCTTTCGTTCAAAGGACAGGGTACAGCGGCTTGCGCCTGCTAGCAAGCGGCCCGTTGCCGCCTAACCCATCGGAGCTTCTGAGCTCCCCTCAAATGGCCAGGGCCGTCGCGGCCTTGAAGGAGGAAGCCGACATTGTGTTGTTCGATAGTCCACCTGTGCTGGCGGTTTCCGACGCCGCGATTCTGAGCGCGCTGGTGGATGGCGTGATGCTAGTGGTAGGCGCAGGCCAGAGTCGCGTCAAGGCGATCGCCCAGGCCAAGGAGGCGATCAGTCTGCCAGGCGTGGTAGTGTTGGGCACGGTGTTGAACAGGGTGAAGGCGGGCGGGGATGGGTATTATTACTACAAGTATCATTATGGGCATCAGAAGGCGCATAATGGGGCGAAGGAGTTGGATCGCGTCGGATAATATGGGCATTATCATTTGCGTTTTCCAGCCTGAAACAAGCCGTTGGCTTGAAGTCCCATCGGGGTATCTCGAATCCGGTACCGAGACGAGGTAAGTCGATGTCTAGTAATAAACCTGGCTTGGTCTCAGTTGTGATCCCCAACTGGAATGGGCTTCGTCACTTACCGGAGTGTTTGGGTAGCGTGGTGCGGCAGACGCTTCGCCCTGCGGAGGTAGTTCTTGTGGACAATGGGTCCGTCGACGGCTCGCTGGAGTACGTGGCTAACCAATACCCTTCAGTGGTAGTCATACGCAATCCCACTAACTATGGATTCGCCAGGGCTGCTAACCAGGGTATCCTTCGGGCCACGGGCGAGTTTGTGCTCCTCTTGAACAACGATACACGCCTGGAGGAAGGATTTCTGGCTAATGTTATGAATGCCTGGGCAAAGGCTGACGAGAGGGTGATCGGCGTATTGCCGAAGGCTCTGTACCATGATCGACCGACAGTGATTAACTCGATCGGCGCGAGGTGGCGATCCTGGCGAATATGGGAGGATTACGGTGATGGTGTGGAGGACCGCGGGCAGTTCGATCAAGCGCGAAGGGTTTTCGGGGGAGCGTTCATCGCCGTCTGCCTCCGCGCGGACCTGTCCAGGAGGATTGGTCTGCTCGATGAGCGCTTCGTCAGCTATGGAGAGGATCTGGACTTCTGCTACCGGGCTAATTGTCTGGGCTACTCATTCGTCACCTGCCCTCAAGCGCGCGTTTACCACAAGTCACACAGCACGATGACAGATAACCAGCTTCGCGGGCCACGCCACCACTTCTACCGCTTCGGCCTGCGAAACTGCCTGATGGGCATCATCAAGAACTACGAGAGGCGAAACTTGCTCCTTCGCCTGCCCTTCTCCCTTCTGCATCTCTTGGGGTATGTAGGAATCCTATATCCTCTTCGCCGTTTTGGCATTGCGCGGCTGCCGGAAATCCTACTTGTTAATGCTCTGGTCGTGTGGGAACTGGCTACGGCGTTGCCGTACTTGGTGGAAAAGAGAGGAGCGATCCAGCGCGCCCGGCAGGTGCGTGACGCGGACATCTGGCGATTGAACACGGAGAGCGCACCTGACAGTTTCGGGAAAGCAGTTGCGCAGTGCAGAGCGACGAAGGTTTCTGAGGCTTAGAGTACGAGCGGCTGTGATGGAGAACATTGCCCCAGTGGCTCGGGACTTCACAGACGCGGAGCGACATAGCCATTTTCGGACACTGGCTTTGTTATTGCTCGTTACAACCGCGGTAGTCCTATTGTCCCCGGTGCCAGTCCTTGTAAACCTGGCCAACATAGCTTTCGAGAGAGCGACACTACCAGTTGATGTAGGGCATACCTCACAGACGCGGGATCGGCGGGTTGCACAGGCACTTTTCGAGCGGGCGCTTACCCTCAGGGGCACTAATGCTTTGGCCTATGCCGGCCTGGGCAGAGTATATGCCGTGCTACAGGAGTATGACGCCGCAGCAGAAGCCTTCGAAACATCCGTTCGCCTTGACTCCAGCGATGTGAACACTTTTTTCGAGTTGGCGAACGTTTTCGATGCCGTTGGGGAGAGGGACAGAGCAATTGGGGCTTGGAAGAGAGCTGGAGCGGCGCAATACTTTCTCTTGTGGGGTGAACGGTTGCGACAGAGCGGGCGGCCAGATCTGGCGGAGGCAAAATACCGCCTTGCAGTGGCTGTCGATTCGAATGACCCACGGGCCTATTACGCGTTAGGTGACCTTCACTGGTACCCTGGCCGTCTGGAGGAGGCGGTCTCCTGGTACCGGCAGGCTCTCGCGGTAGATACCCTGCCTTCGGTCCGAGCGCTTCTATCCCAGGGACACGTAGCAGCCTATCAAGGGCGGTGGGACGAGGCCATACGTTTTTATGAAGCTGGGCTTAATGCGCTCGGAGACGGCGACGCCTATCGCTTGGAGTTATGGTACGGCCTCGGCAACGCGTACTACTTCGGGAAGATGGAATACAGCCAAGCACGAGGATACTATTTGAAGCTTCACGAGATGGATCCTAGCAACATCGGGTTTTATGGGCTTGTGGGTCATACCTATCGGGACGAGGGATATCTCGACAGAGCGTTGGCATGGTATCAGCGGGCTCGAATAGCATTCCCGGACAACGAGTATCCATTAGTATGGCTGGGCATAGTCAAGCTCGCAGAAGGCGATCTGGATGGAGCCGAGGCCCTTGTACTGCAGGCTTTGGAACAGAACCAGAACAACGCCGAGGCGCACGCCCGTTTGGGCCAGATCCACGCTCGGCACGGCGAGCGCCAGAGGGCAGCGTACGAGTTCAGTCAAGCCATAACGTTGTCTTCAGATCCAAGAGAATACACACGTTTGCTGAACGAGCTAACAAATAGTGTCCCCTAACGTGGATTGCTAGAATGGCTGAGTGTTTGCTGTGCGGATCCTCTCATAGCGTGAATTATTTCCCTGAAACGGGATACTACGATATCGTGCGGTGTTTGGCATGCGGCCTAGTTTTCGTTCGAGATTTGCCGACCAGGGAAGATCTTAGTGTCTTCTATTCTTCCCCGTCTGTTGGACATGACTGGGTCGTGGACAGACGAGGAAG
>JAMDCE010000613.1:1654-3723 GCA_023489135.1 Chloroflexota bacterium | reverse complement strand
CCTCCCTCCACTGACCAACCCAGTCATGTCCAACAGACGGGAAATAAACAGATGGCATAACAGCTATCTGGAACGGCTCGACTCTTTCTGTCCCAAGGGCTTGCTGCTGGATGTGGGGTGCTCTTTCGGTTTCTTCCTGGCATCTGCTCGCGAACTGGGCTGGTCAGTGAAGGGAGTTGAGGTGGCGGACTATCCAGCCAAGCATGCCATCAAGGAGCTAGGGCTGGAAGTTTTCGAAGGGGATCTCTTCGAAGCCTGTTTCGGAGGCGAGCAGTTTGATGCCATCACTGCCTGGCATGTCTTGGAGCACACAATAAATCCTGCGCACACATTGATGGAAATGAAAAGAATTATGCGAGCTGATGGAGTCCTCGGCCTAGCCGTTCCGAACATAACCAGCGCCGCTGCACGAATGGGAGGACCACGATGGGAATGGCTTGGTCCGCCAAGCCACCTTTTCTATTTCTCGCCAGAGACGCTACGAGGTCTGTTGCAGAAAGTTGGATTTCGCGTCCTGTACATCGGTACCTGTCAGGGCCGCAGCACCCCTCTACTGTACTGGGCGTGGGACACTTGCATTTTCGGGACTCGCTTGAATGTAGTCGGAAGACCCCTCATCGAACTGCTGAGCGAAGTTGCAAACGGTGGCAATTCTGCCACGCGAATCGACAAGAGTTGTGGAGAAGCCGCAACGGACCCTGTTATCGGCGCGCGGGAAAGTCTACTGCAAAAGCTTCGGGCGGCTGCGCGCGGACTCGAACCACTCTCGATCCCCGCACAGTGGATTGCAGACAGGCTTGGCCTGGGCGCAGAGATTGTGGCTTTTGCTCGAAAGATATCGTGAGCCCTGTGGTCCTTGTCGGGTCTGGAGTGCGGCTTTGGGGCAGCAATACGAGAGTGCATACTTCCAGCACAGGCAAATACCGCACTTGGCACAGGTGAAACCTAACATGTTCTCATTCAGCGGATTTCACTATGTGAACTGCAACATATGTCGTTCGGACAATGCTGTGCTACTTGGAATACGGGACGCTTTCAGCAGCAGAATTACGGAGAAATGGCCGTTTGAGGGGTTTCGAGTTGTGAAATGTCGTCGATGTGGATTGATCTACGTAAACCCTATGCCCAAGTTCGATCTGAAAGAACTTCAGAATTGGTACAGTTGGTATTCGAGCTGTTATGCTGCCGAATTTGAAGGTCCAAAGTCCGTTGCATTGGAGACAGCCATGGCTGCAGCTGTTCTAGAACAGATCGAGAGGCACGTCAGTCCTAGCCGTATCTTGGACATCGGTTGCGCGGATGGCCTCTTCCTAAGTGTTGCGCAAGAGAGAGGCTGGTATCCCGTTGGCGCAGAGGTGGCGCCAGCGATGGCTGCCTATGCACGAGACGTGCGTAAGCTCCGTGTCTTCAGCGGAGTGGTGGAAGATGCTGGCTTTCAGAATCGGTCTTTCGATGCAGTGCATCTCCACCACGTGCTTGAGCATCTCAGCGATCCGTCTGCGACACTAGCAACTGCTTTCGCTCTCCTGAGACCAGGCGGGGTTCTTTCGCTGGGTGTACCGAACGAGGAGACTTTGTTGAAAAGGGTCGGCCATTTGTATTTCAAGTGCAGGCGCGACAGATGGACAACTTACTTGAAACCGCCCATTCACTTGTACGGGTTTTCAGCACAAACGCTTCGCGCAATGCTTATATCAACGGGCTTCCACATCGTTCAAATTACTGGTTCGTATCTAAGCGATCCAGCCTTCAAGCCCTATTCTATGTTTCCGGAGACAGACTTCACTTTCAGCACAAGTGGTCACTTTATTGCTCTCGCCCAACAACTGCTGAGGGCTGTAGAGAAGAGGCTGAGAATACCGGAAGTCCTGTTTGCTTTGGCGCTGAGGTGAGGATGCGGAACAACGTGATTATTGTTACCAGCTTGCGCAAACTTGCTCTGACAGTAGTCGTAGCAAAGCGGGGATAATCGACGATGATGTACGGGGCAGTATCAGGTGGAGCGAGAAACGCCTTGCCAATATCGGTACTTCTAGTGATAGAAGTGGTCCTCGGCGTAGCCGTGGTTA
>JAMDCE010000613.1:0-1644 GCA_023489135.1 Chloroflexota bacterium | reverse complement strand
CGGGCTTGTGAATGACTTGAGGTGGCAAGTGTTGCTCTTGGCCTGCCTCCTGCTCGCCGCCATCGTGCTTGTGTCAGCGGAGCCTTTGCAGACCATAGTGTTCGTTTTCGTTCTCTCGATGACGACGCAAGTGGGAATGAACATTCCTAAGGGGCCAGCCTGGCATCATGGCGGAGCAGCAGACGTCTTTCAGCTTTATGTGTACGACTTGCTCTTCTTGGCTTCGGTAGGCATTTGGCTGATGCGCGGGGCAGTACTGAGAAGACAGTCTTGGCGAATAGACTTGGTGGATGCCGTCCCGTTAGGATTCTTAGCTTGGAGCACAATGACTGTGAGCTACTCAGTGTCGCCATCCCACAGCATCTTCCAGATATACTTAATGGTGAAGGTGTACCTTTTCTACATATTCGTGAGATATTGGGCGGAAAACTGGCGCAATACCGCAACGATAGAACTGGCGCTTGCAGCCGGGCTGGTTATCCAGAGCTTGATTATGTTTGCCCAGTTCTTTACGCAGGAGAGTATTGGGCTGCTGGGCCCAATGGAGGATCGCACCGTGTGGTTCAGGGGTGAGATATTCAACCGCCCAGGCGGAACGATAGGATCAGACCAGGCGGTTGGCAGCTATCTAGGGCTAATTCTCCCGTTGGCTCTAGCTGGCCTGCTCTCCCGGCTGCCTCCTCGACACCGAGCGCTACACGGTGGTGCCTTCATTTTGGGGGTCATTGCACTGCTAATGACGCTTTCGAGAGCTGGATGGATCCAATTTGGTGTGGCGGTGTTTGTTTTCGGCTTGGTATTTGTGAGAAAGATTAGCCTGCGGGGCTTCGTGCTGGCGACCTCGGTCGTGGGAGCGTTGGCTCTTGCCATATTGGGGCATACTGATATCGGTGAACTGGTTCAGATGCGCTTGCTGGAATTCTCTGAGGTTAGCACCTTCGGGCGGCTAGACTTGTTTGGCGTAGCGTGGAGCATGATCGAGGCGAATCCCATCTTTGGGGTCGGTCTGAACACTTTTCGTTTTGTTGCTCCCCAGTACGACACGACCGGGATTACTTTGGTTACCCCTGTGGCGGTACACAACATCCCGCTCTTGTTATGGTCCGAAACAGGAACAGTTGGCCTTTTTCTGTTTTTTTCATTCCCTCTGCTTGTGGGCTGGCGGCTGTGGGCCTATCAACGCCTTGCAGGAGGTCCGATGGCTGCTTCCGCCTGCGGCATTCTTGCCGGGCTGGTAGGCTTCTTCGCAGGGGGCTTGTTTGACGTGAACTATGCTCACCAACTGAACATTGTCCATTTCTGGGTAGTCGCTGGATTGGGAATGGCAATCACTAGGATGGAATCCGAAGCGCAAGGCTTGCGGTTAGCGCACGAGTGCCGGAAATCGACAGAAGCAGTGTAGGTTGGGACATGCCGGGCGCCAGTGGCGAACGTGTATTGGAGTCGGCTGTGATGTTAGTTCCGTTATCGTTGTTGACCAAGGCATCTTTGATCGGTCGCGATTTGGTGGCGGCCTATTTCTTCGGTGCAACCCCCGCGCTTGATGCCTTCCTAGTGGCTGACTCCATTCCTCGATTTCTGGGCAGCGCGCTCCTGGTAGGCTCATTCAGCATGGTCTTCGTGCCTGTCTTGGTCGAACAGCTA
>JAMDCE010000406.1:6583-8414 GCA_023489135.1 Chloroflexota bacterium | reverse complement strand
CGCTGCAAATCCTCCCGTAGCTCGCTGGCCATTCAACAACAGATATCAATTCTGGAAACTAGAGCCAGCGAGCTACGGGAGGATTTGCAGCGCATCGACTCCCTGCGATCCCAGCTTGTCCTGCGTGAGCAGGAAGCCAAGGTTGCTGAGTCACGCCGCAGGATAGCGGCGCTCGAAGAAGAGATCAGGGGAGAGTGATTTGCTTATCCGCGTAGCGTATGCGGAGGCGAATATGCGAACACGAGCCGCAGGCTGGGAGGCGTGAAGGTGTCTGAGGATATCTCTGAACAGATATATCGTATGCACGCGCGGGTCTGCAAGGCGCTGGCTGACCCCAAGCGGCTGCGCATCATCAATGTGTTGCGCGATGGAGAAATGACGGTAGGGGAGATGGCGCGCGGGCTGGACCTGCGCCAAGCCAATCTGTCCCAGCACCTGATGCTTCTGCGTGAGCGAGGCGTCGTAACCACCCGTCGCCAGGGGCTCAACGTGTACTATTCGCTCTCCAGCCCCAAGATCGTGCAGGCCTGCGAGATAATGAGGGAGGTGTTGGCAGAACATCTGGCGCGCTCCGCACAGCTATCGCTGGACTTGCAGGCTGCAGTAGAAGCTAAGTCCTGAGCTTCGTGAAGATGAGCGATAGGCCACTGTCGGTCGCTTTGAGAAGGGTGTAGTAGGTTCTCTACCGACTCTTCATCATAGCTTGATGTACGCGCGTCATAATATGGTTGCACAGATAGTGAGACAGGGTTGGCGCCGGGGTTAGTTGCCCCTCCCAAATGGCGGCGAGGTAAGCGATGAGTGATGCATGGAAGACCGTTCTTGTGGTCTTGGGTGTTGTAGGGGCCGTTTTCGTGTTGTTGCCTACGCTGTGGGGCGGAGCGATGATGGGCGGTTTTGGCCCCGGGATGATGGGAGGATACGGTCCGGGGATGATGGGAGGATACGGCTGGGGCCAGGGATGGGGCTGGGGAGGAACGGCCGGTGTGATCTCCACGATCATCTTCTGGATACTGATAATCGGCGGCGTAGTCTTGCTGGTGAAATGGCTCGCCAGCTCGGCGAGGACGGGCGACAGCCCCTTCCGAACGGGAGAATCCGCGTTGGATATCCTCAAGAGACGCTACGCCAGCGGTGAGATCACCAAGGCCGAATTCGAGCAGACAAAGCAGGACCTGACCTAGTGTACGGAGAGTCGAGTGTCTAGACCTGGAGGGAACAGCTATGAGTGTGAAGAAGAGATCTAAGAAGCTACTAATCGTCGGTATAGGATTGGTCCTGGCGGCCGTTGCAGTTGGCGGTGTCGGGAGCAGCGTGGCCCAAGCCCAGGGGCCCTATTTCGGGAGATCAGGAGGACCCTTCGGTGGGATGATGGGTGGCTGGGGCCCGGGCGGGATGATGGGTGGAATGATGGGCGGCTGGGGACCAGGTGGAATGATGGGTGGATACGGCTGGGGTGGGCGCTCCGGTCAGCCCTATTATGGCAATTCCACCCCGATAAGTATTGAGCAGGCGACGCAGTCCGTTCAGAGCTACCTGGCGACAGGGGGCGAGTCGGATCTTGTGCCAACCGAGGTGCTGGAGTTCCAATGGAACTTCTACGCTATGGTCAAGGAGAAGAGCACGGGCGTAAACGCTTTTGAGCTGCTGGTAGACAAGTACAGTGGCGCCGCTTATCCCGAGATGGGACCGAACATGATGTGGAACACCAAGTATGGCATGATGGCCCATATGGGCGGGATGATGGGAGGGTTCTACTGGCTTGGAGCCTCTCCAACTCAGATGCCAGTCACCCCGAAGCAAGCCCAAGAGATCGCTCAAGGCTACAAGA
>JAMDCE010000406.1:1074-6573 GCA_023489135.1 Chloroflexota bacterium | reverse complement strand
GCGCTGAAAAGAGAGAACAACTTACCTCCCTGGCACGACCACCGAGGAGCCGGACGCCTTCTATGGCTACTACACGGTTCACACCCTTCAGGATGGCAAGGTCTCCGGCATGCTTAGCGTGAACGGTTACACCGGCAGCGTCTGGTATCACTCCTGGCACGGGACCTTCGTGCAGGAGAAGGAACTTTTAGCGAATAACAGCAAGTAGATTCACACGCCCTCCTCGGCCGCTACGGTTGCCAAGCTGGCGGCGTAGCAGCCGGTGAAGGCGTACCCCCAGTATTGAAAAGGAGCCACGTGCCGGGCGCCTCCGCCGACAAAGATGCTATGATCGGCTGCCACGAGGGCCTCGCCGTTTTCGTACCTAATGTCAGCCTCGGACTGGGGCTTGGTCTCGTCGAGATTCCAGGACCCAAAGATCTTGGTGGTCCGCCTTTTACGGTCCGGCTCTACCCGCAACAGCGCTTCAGATTCCCCTGACGTTCTCACATCTAGGTTGTTGATCCGCATAAGAACCTCCTTTTTGTGCTCACCGCCGTCTTGCCCCGAGCTTGGTGAACGGTCGGCCTCTTTTGCCGGTGATCATAGCACCCTACCTGAGGTTGTCTGCCTAATTCTCCAGGCGCGTCTGCCCTTCCTCCTAAGATCACCGAGCCGCGAGGGGGAATCTCAACGCGGAAACTAGGGCCTTTTCCCTCGCCCAGGACGAGCCGGATGTGGATCATTGACAAGAGAGGTCTCGATCGTTATAATAAATCAAGATATGTACATGCTTTTATTTAGGGATGAGGATAGATGCAGATATCCACAGTCTCTCTGGCCGAGATCTTCAAGGCCCTCGCCGATCCCACGCGTCTCCAGATAGTCCAGGCCCTTACCCCCTCCTGAAAGTCAGTCACGCTCCTGGTCCAGGAGACAGGTTTCCCTCAACCCCTGGTCTCGCACCACCTGCGTATTTTGCGCGACCGTGGTATCGCCCGTTGTGAGCGGCGGGGCGCCTACACCTACTATTGACTCGTGAATGACGCGGTCTGGAAGACCGTGCAAGCGTGCAGCGAACTGCTGACTACGATTCGCGCAAGCGCAGAGCACTAGACGATGATCTTCATCTACTATGCGTCGAGAAGTTTTCAGCGGTGTCGGACGACGGAAGCTTCTCGGTCTATATAGAATAACCAATCGAGGAGACAGGAAATGACAGATGATGAAAAAGCAGAAAATGCCTCTCTTTGCTGACCATCCGCTGAAGATGCTGGTGGGCATTTCGACAACAGCCTTGAGTCACTCGGCAAGAACTTAGAAGGGTTACCTAGAGATCAGAACCTCGGAACCAAAGCGACAGAGCACTGCATGGTCTGTGGTATATCTCTTACCTATCACGAAAAGGCCGAGGAATTTACGTGCATTTACTGCGGCACCGTTGATCAAGGCCATATAAGTTGCTCTAAGGGTCACCATATCTGCGATGTCTGCCATAACCGTGATTCTGTGGCAAACGTGGAAGGCCTCGCATTTAATAGCAGATCTCGTAACCCCTTTGAAATAGCCGAAACGGCCATGAGTCTGCCCACCCTTCCTATGTTGGGCTGTCAGCACGCGTATATCGCCGGTGGAGCATTAATGGCGGCCATCAAGAACCAAGGCTTGGGGAGAGTTACCAACCAGCAGATAAAAGAGGTCTTTGACCGCACCCGAAAACAGGCCCACGGAGGCTATTGTGGCCTGACCGGGGTGTGTGGCATCGCTCCAGCCATTGGAGCCTGCTTTGCCGTCATTACAGGCTCCCGATGCGGAAAGGATACGGAGCAAAGAATCACTATGGAGGCGGTGACGAGGGTCTCAAGGGCAATTGCTGGCCTTACAGGTCCGAGCTGCTGCAAAGCTTATGTGAGGACTTCGCTCGCTACGGCGGTAGCTTATCTCAAAGAAAGTTTAGCAATTGAGCTGCCTTTGGCTGAAACGCCTCTCTGTGATTACGGCGTCAAACATCCTCACGGATGTAGGGAGTTCAGATGCCCATACTTTAAAGGCAACGGGCGGCTAGAAGAGTCTGCCACTGCTTCGGGGAAAGCTACCGGCGATTTGGCTGGTTCACGCGGTTACTTGGAAAAACAAAGTCGCGATGAAGACTTTGATTATCTGTTAAAGAAGGCCGTTGAGTTAGGTGCTGAAAAAGCGAAAACACCTGTCCCTTTTTATGAAAGATAAGAATATAAAAATGGACGATCTTCCACAACTTGACGGTCTAACAGACGCCAAAGTCAGGGAGCGTATCCAGCGCGGTCAGGTTAACGCTGTCAAGGAGTCCCCGAGCCGTAGTTTTGCCGATATCGCTCGGGCCAACGTCTTTACTCGCTTTAACGCTATTCTCGGTGCGTTACTTGTGCTTATCCTGCTTGTGGGCTCCCCCCGAGATGCCCTCTTTGGCCTTGTCCTGGTGAGTAACACCCTTATCGGCATTATCCAGGAGCTTCGGGCCAAATGGACTCTTGACCGTTTGTATTTGCTTACTGCTCCGAAAGCACGGGTTATTCGAAACGGCAGGCGGTTTGAGCTCCCTGCAGGGAAGGTAGTACTCGACGATGTGCTTGAACTGCTCGCGGGGGACCAGGTGATCGCCGATGGGGTAGTTCTCACATCTAGCGGTCTTGAAGTAGATGAGTCTCTCCTTACTGGCGAGTCTTTGCCTGTTGTGAAGAAGCCCGGCCATGAGGTGCTTTCAGGAAGCTTTGTGGTTGCTGGGGCCGGAACGTTTCGAGCGACACAGGTTGGGCAAGAAGCCTACGCACGGAAACTTGCATCTGAAGCTCGCCAGTTCAAGCTTGCCACTTCTGAACTGCGCAGTGGCATCGACAAGATCCTCGCCTATGTAACCTGGATTATGATACCTGTTGGACCACTTCTTTTTTTTAGCCAGCTTCGGACTGATGGCTCGTTTTCTGATGCTGTATCAGCGACGGTGGCAGGGTTAGTAGGTATCGTTCCCCAGGGTTTGGTCCTTCTTACCAGCATAGCCTTTGCAGTGAGCGTGCTGAGGCTTGCTCGGCGAAACGTGCTCGTGCAGGAACTTCCGGCCGTTGAAGGGCTGGCAAGAGTCGACGTCGTCTGTGTTGACAAAACCGGGACGTTGACCGAACCCGCGCTTTCCTTTAGTCGCCTTGAGCCGCTTGACTCAGAAGAGGACCTTAACAAGGCGCTCGGTGCATTCGCAGCTTTCTCGCCCTCTAATCCCACGCTTGCTGCGATTTCTAAGGCCTTTCCTCCGCCTAAGGGCTGGCAAATCAATGCATCAGTTCCCTTCTCTTCGCAACGTAAATGGAGTGCGGTAAGGTTTGAAAAGAAGGGGACTTGGGTACTTGGTGCTCCCGAGGTACTTCTTGACCATACAAGACTTGACGAGTCTCTCCAAGCGCGTGTTGCATCTCTTGCACAATCTGGTTTCCGAGTGCTTTTGCTCTCGCGCAGTGAGGGCAAGATCACCCAAGAGGTTCTTCCAAAGAACCTCAAGCCGGCGGCGCTTGTAACACTCGAGGAAAAAGTACGCCCTGATGCCGCCGCTACACTAAAGTACTTTTACGATCAGGGGGTGGCCATCAAGGTGATCTCAGGTGACAATCCAAGCACGGCTGCCACGGTCGCTACACGAGCCGGTGTATTAGGGGTTGGGGCACCGATTGATGCCCGAAACCTGCTTGAGGATGTGCAGGAATTGGCCCCCGTAATGGAAGACCACACGGTCTTTGGTCGGGTAACTCCCCACCAAAAGCGACTAATGGTCGCAGCCCTCCAGGCAAAAGGCCACGTGGTGGCGATGACCGGAGATGGAGTGAATGATGTTCTGGCACTGAAAAAAGCGGATATCGGCATTGCTATGGGTTCGGGGGCTCCCGCGACAAAGGCCGTTGCTCAGCTCATACTCTTGGATGGAAGATTTGCCACACTTCCAAGGGTCGTGGCTGAAGGGCGCCAGGTTACGGCCAATATCGAGCGGGTTGCCAACCTTTTTCTTACCAAGACCGTTTATATTGCACTTCTTGTCTTGGCAATCGCCCTAGTTGGATGGCAGTTTCCCTTGCTTCCACGTCACCTTACCGTGATCGATACCCTTACCATTGGAATTCCAGCCTTCTTCCTCTCTCTTGCGCCAAGGGCCCCACGATGCCGCCCCGGATTTGTTGGCCGGGTGCTGCGTTTCACTCTCCCGGCCGGGTTTATTGCAGCATCAGCAACATTTGTTGCTGATCTAGCATCCCGGCTCCATCCAGGTGTCACTCTCAGCCAATCTCACACGATAGCAACGCTTACCCTCGTGTTTGTTGGGCTTTGGGTACTTATCATTCTGGCACGACCCCTCACTGTCTGGCACAGTGCTCTTATAGCGGCAATGGTTGCTGGGCTTGGTATTTTGCTTGCTACACCTCAAATCCGTCAGTTCTTTGCACTCGACCTTCCCGGATGGGTGGTGCTTGGTCAAACTGCGGCTGTTGCCACCTTCGCCATCGTACTACTTGAGCTTGGATGGCAGCTAACCAAACGAGGCTTGGTTAATAAATAGCACTGTCTGGGGCCTGATCGACCTTCAGGCTAGTCGCAAGCGCCGAGCCTAACCAAACCTACCACCTCCTGCCTAACAAGTAGTGTACGAGCAGCAGTTCCTGTATGGTAGCCTAACCTCCGACCCGTCGAAGCCATCGGCGCTCCAACACAATAACCGCTACCACAATTGCGGCCACCACTACCAAAAATACAGAACCGATCTTCCAATCTTGTATGACATTCTGCAGTAGCGGAAGGTTCTGGGCGAGTTTGTATCCCAGTATGCCGTAAATCACAGCCCAGAGAATGCCACCAGTTGCGTTGAATAGTAAGAATTCCGGCCAGGGCATCCTATTGAGACCCGCAAGGAATGCGGCCCACGTTCGTAAGACCGCGAAAAAGCGACCGAAGAACACCGTCTTGTTTCCATGGTGACGGTAGAACTTCTCGACCCGGGCAAGCCTCTCCTCACTCAGATGTATGAACTTGCCGTAACGGCGGACCAATCGGTATCCACCCACGCGGCCAGCCAGATACCCGAGGTTATCACCTACAATTGCTCCACCAACTGCAAGTGAGATGACCCACTGGATACTTAGATGCCCCAAACCAGCGTAAACCGCAGCTGTTAGCAGCATCGTCTCACCTGGCAAGGGAATGCCGCTACTTTCCATCAGGACGAAGACAAAAACAGCGAGGTACCCCCAGGTGCTCACTATTTGCTCAAGGGAATCGAAAACCATTATTCACACAAGACATCGATATAAACCCGGCTTGAGATGGCTTATCGAGTAGCCCCCTTCAAGGGATCAATCTTTAAGCCAGGCGCACACGCCGAGCGACACCGATCACCAAATTGAAAGGGTAAGCGAGCCAAGGATCGAGTTTGAAGAAGAGAAACGCCCATATTGTCCCAAGCACGGCGCTGGCGGCTACGTCAACCGGATAGTGGACACCTCCAAA
>JAMDCE010000406.1:0-1064 GCA_023489135.1 Chloroflexota bacterium | reverse complement strand
AGAAGAAAGAGGCGCCGACCGGGCATTCTCCAAAGAAGGGCCGTAACTGCCACAGCGAAAGCCGCAGTGGTGTGGTCACTGGGAAACGAGGAGTCCCGAGCGGCGTTCACCAATAAATGAACATTGTGGACGATAAACGGGCGAGGAACGTAGACAAAATGGGCAATAACAAGGTTAATTATCTGCCCAAATACTACGGCAAGCACGGCAGCAAGCGCGCAGCGCTTGCCCACATCATCCCTGGTGCGAAGGAACCACCAGATCCCCACGCTCAAGAACACGAGAACGATGAGATCTTTTGCCACCAAGACCGCGACTTTGTCCAGCACTGAAAAGTGCCCAGCTAATCCGTTCAGCGCTTGTGCCAAAGACCAGTTCAACCCTTGATCCATAAACAAACTCCCTTCCCGGCATTTCTATCCGCGGGGTCATAATACATTATACGACAAGGGCGGTCGAAAAGTTACGGGCGCTTGCAGCCCCCACGTTCTGATAACTACCGAGCGTGTTGAAAACACCCGTGGAAATCTTATTTTCTCCCTTCCAATCCGTGGTCTCAAAAAGGTCCGTTTTTGAAACAAAGGTCCGAGAATCCCTGAGCGTGTTGAAAAACAAACGTGCAGGCCATTTAGTAGTCCTCTCTCCCGTCCGTTCTGGAAAGAGGGCTCCCCTTGATGGTCACAAAAGAGCGGGAATTCTCGCCGCTCCTTAACGTTTCGATCGCTGAGTAAGTGCCAAGTTAAGTCCTCACTGCAGAGGGCTAATTTGGCTTTGACAACCTCTTGACATTCCAGTTACTGGAACGTGTATGATAGGCCGTGAAAGGGGTGATTATTGTGCCGAAGCATCATCTCAAGATCGGGCAGGCGGCGGAGCGGGTTCAGATGAACCCGAAAACCATCAGATACTATGAGGAGATTGGTCTGCTACCCAAAGCCTCGCGTAACGCGTCCGGCTACAGGCTTTATTCAGAGGAGGATCTGGATCGGCTTCAATTCATCCGAAGAGCGAAACTTCTAGGCCTGACCCTAACCGAAACGAAGCACGTCGTTCAGTACGCGGTG
>JAMDCE010000633.1 GCA_023489135.1 Chloroflexota bacterium | reverse complement strand
ACCCTGAAGGTGAAGGCTGGAGCTGTCATTCTGCGCCACCTTGTGGACGGACTGGTCGAACAAGTGGTTGAAAAGGTGGTAATCGGCCGGGTCGTCCCTCTTGGCCTTGTCGGAGGCTTCCAGAAACAGTAGCCCGGTGAGGCGTCGGCCTGGCTCGACTTGGCTTGGAAGCTGATAGCCGGCGATGCGCAGTCCGTTGGCCAAATCCAGGCTCAAGCTCTTGAAGCCGGCGGTGTTCCTCGAATGGTCGAGGCTCTCTTGAACACCCTTGATGAGCACGAACTGAAGCTCGCCCTCGCTGCTCTCGATGCGACTCCACTGGGCGCCGGGCAGGTTTGGCTCCAGCTGGCGAATGATTTCCGGCTGACTCGACGGAATGACGTACACCGCGTCGCTTTCTCGGTAGGGCAGAAGGATGGTGTTGTCGCTGGTGAAGGTTAAGAAGCGGGGCCTACGGTGTTTGAACAGGTAGGCAAAGACCTTCTGCGTGTCCGTATCGTCGGGAACCAACAGGGTGGCACCTTCTGGCGGCAGCAATTCAACGAGACGCCGGGCCGCTTCCAGCTCATAGCGCACCGGGGGGTAGCCAAACGCCTTAAATGCGTTGCCGTTCTCGGCCCATTTTACGAATTCCGTGAACAGATAGGCCTGCGAAGCGATGGCCGCCAGGAGGGCCAGGGCGAAGGCAATCATGGATAGGCGTGCAGTCAAGACGGTCGCTTTCCTTGTGAAATGGAGTTGAGCTTGGCCCGAGACTCCCCCACCCCTGGGGCGGACGGGGACATCCGACCCTGCGTCTTGGCCGCGTATTGGGGAAGGCCACGGGGAGGCGTTGGTCACTCCCGGCGGGGGGTAGAGCGACCATCGGCCCACGGCCTTGACGAAAGTGGCCGAGGAGATGCCTATCAAAATGTACAGCGCCGGTTGCAGCGGGAGCATG
This sequence comes from Chloroflexota bacterium, assembly GCA_023489135.1. Next base: position 33,626 of record JAMDCE010000633.1, on the reverse strand, counting down.
TAGAAGCGTTGGACGGCGATGCTGTGCCGGGTGGCTACTAAGACGGGCAGGATGACCCAAAGAAGGAGGATAAGGTTTGACTTGCGGGTGCGAGGATCGGACCAGGGACTGAAGGCCCTTTTTAGCGCGATCGCCACACCGCCCGCCAGAAGCGAGACGAAGAGGTAGTCAAACCAGTAGAAGTTCTGGAAGCTCGGGATCCAGGTGGGCGCTTTCACCGAAACGCCCACCTCGGTTCTTCCGGTGACGACCATCTCGATAGCACCGCGCACCCCGTCGAGGTCGACGACCGGAGTCCCCCGGGAGAGAAAAGACAGAATCACCGATAGATCGTCGGTCTGGTTCTGCGCAATCCACGCCAGATAGGGAATCCACAGGGTTATCCCGCTCAGCAGGCCGACCGCCAGCGGCTTCCAGTGGAGTTCCCGGCGGAAAAGCAGCGCCAGGAGGACGAGCACCGCGGCAACCGGCAGGGTCGAGATGTGGAGCTGCATGGCCCACGATGCCAGGAACAGCGCGGCGGCCAGGTACCAGCGCTTACGCTCGACGAAGAGCCCGTACATCGTGATGAACAGGAGCACCACAAAGGGTGCCAGCATGTAGTTGGACCAGACCTTCCGGGAGTAGAAGGCGGCCGTGGCGCTGCCGGCGTATAATAGCGCCGCGGTCTGTCCCTCCAGACGCCCGAAATACCGGCCGGCCAGCAGGTAAACCAGGACGACCGCGAGAACGTTCATCAGCGCCACGAAGCCCGTGGCGAAGGCCGGGCTGCGCGACAGCAGCAGCGGCAGGGCCATCAGGTAAGCCATCAGGGGTGGGATGTGAATGCCCATAGTGTTGCGAGTGCTGGGATCGACGCTCCCGATCTGGGGAAGGCTGCCCCGATCGATCAGGTCGCTAGCCACGGACAGCCAGCCGGACTCGTCCATCTTGAACTCGACCAAATCGATCTGCCAGGTGCGCAAAAGCGCGGCGAGGGCGATTATCGCAGCCAGGCTCAACGCTGCTGCGAGTTCCTGCCTCTGAGCAATCTTGTGGATGCTTCGACCTGCTATCATAACGCGTGCTAGTATGGCATACTTGCTGTGCGCTGTCCAGCGCCGGTGTTGACCCGAGCACCGCGCGAGGTCTATACTCGGTGCGACCGGGCGGGTACTATTATCCCGAGGAAAGGGGCATCTGAAGTGAGGCTGTTCGAGGATCCGGAACCGTACAACGAGACTTCGGCCGCTCCATTGGCGGCGCGCATGCGGCCCCGCACCTTCGACGAGTTCGTGGGGCAGGAGCACATCATCGGCCCGAACAGCGTCTTGCGTAAGAGCGTGCAGTCGGGACGGCTTAGCTCCATCATTCTGTGGGGCCCTCCGGGGACGGGCAAGACCACCCTGGCTCAGATCCTGGCCACGGCGGTGAAGGCCAACTTTTGTACCGTCAGCGCAGTTACGGCCGGCGTGGCCGACCTGCGAAGGATAGTGGACGATGCCAAGAAGCTGAGCCGGGCCACCGGACGGGCAACGGTGCTGTTCATAGACGAACTGCACCGCTTTAACAAGGCCCAGCAAGACGTGATTTTGCCGCACGTCGAAGACGGAACGGTCACTTTGATCGGAGCGACGACGGAGAATCCTTCCTTCGAGGTGAACTCGGCCCTGCTTTCCCGATCTCGGGTGTTTGTTCTGAACGCTCTAGCGGCCGGCCAGATCCAGGTGGTCGTCGACCGAGCCGTTGCCGACGCCGAGCGTGGCCTGGGGAATCTCGACGTGAAATTCGAGGAGGGGGCGCTGGAAGCTTTGTGCGCGTTGGCCAACGGCGACGCCAGGGTGGCGCTGAACGCCCTGGAGTTGGCGGTGCAGGCGACGAAGCCAACCGAGAACGATGAAAGGGTTGTCTCAGTGGCGGCCGTCGAAGACGCCATGCAGCACCGGGCGCTCATGTACGACAAGGGTGGGGAGCAGCACTACGATATCATTTCGGCGCTTCACAAGAGCATGCGCGACTCGGACCCGGATGCCGGGCTCTACTGGCTGGGTCGAATGCTCGAAGCCGGAGAGGACCCGCTCTATGTCGCGCGCCGGCTGGTGCGCTTCGCCACCGAGGACGTGGGCCTGGCCGACCCGCAGGCCCTGCAGATCGCCGTCGCCGCGCAGCAGGCGGTGCACTTCATCGGGATGCCCGAAGGGAACCTCGCCCTGGCGGAAGCGGTGGTGTACCTTGCCACCGCTCCCAAGAGTAACTCCCTGTACAAGGCTTACGGGAAGGTGCAGGAGGATGTTAAGCGAACCAGAACCGACCCGGTCCCGCTGCACCTGCGCAACGCCGTGACCGGGCTGATGAAAAACCTGGGCTACGGCAAGGGGTACAAGTACGCCCACAACTTCGAGGGACACTTCGTTCGCCAGCAGCATTTGCCGGACAACCTCTCGGGGACCAGGTACTATGAGCCGGGCGATGCGGGATACGAGCAGGAAGTTCGACGACGGTTGGAGGAATGGAGGAAGCGGGAGTGAGTGATTTTGGCGTGATCGATCTGGCATCACTTTCACTTTGACAATGTGGCCACGACAGCGTATAATGTAGCCACTACAGGTTGCGGAGAAGAAGTCGTGAAGGTAGGCGTGAGAGAGCTGAAGAACAGACTGAGTTACTACTTGGATGTCGCTAAGAACGGCGAGGAGGTTACGGTCACCGATCGGGGAAAGGAGATAGCGGTCATCTCGCCAGTGTCTCACGATGAGGTGCGGCAGCGTCTTCTTCAGATGGTAAGGGAGGGATCTGCTAGCTGGAATGGGAGGAAACCGTCGATACCTGCGCATCCGGTTCCGGGGCGAGGTAAGCTTGCTTCCGACATTGTCCTGGAGGACAGGCGGTGAGCGTCTATGTTGTTTACCTGGATACGAGCGCTCTGATAAAGCTGTTCTTTGATGAGGAAGGGTCTTCGCAGGTTCGGCGTCTACTGATCTCGGCCAGCGCCGCGGCAACCTCTGCGGTCGCTTATGTAGAGGCGCGAGCGGCTTTCGCGCGAAAGCGACGTCTCAACCTTGTTACTGACGAGGAGTACCAGCAAATTCTACAGAGCTTCGAGCGGGAATGGCCAGGATATTTGTCCGTCGAGGTCTCCTCGAAGCTGATCAGTGCGGCGGGAGACCTGGCGGAGAGGCATGGGCTGCGCGGATTCGACGCTATTCACCTGGCTTCCGCTCTGGCTGCGAGAGCGAAAGTAGAGTCCAGGGTCGTGTTCTCGTGCGCAGACGAGCGATTGCAAAGGTCGGCCACGGTTGAGCGCCTTGACCTGGAGGCCTGAAGGCAATGGTGGAGATACAGCCACGCTATTCTCTTGGCTGTGGTAGTCACAGTTGCAAGCGCTTTCGTGATTGTGGCAAGGCCGTAAATCCGCTCCTTATTGTGTCACAGGCACAGCGCCTGTGGCGGTTTGCGTTACAGCGGTTTGCGTAAGCATGTGGCCGCTCGGTCTCCTGGTAGGGGCGTTCAACTGAACGCCCCTATTCGCCTTGGTTCGCAGCTAGGTCTTACTAAACCGCTCCACGACGCTACTGATCCAGTTTACCGTCCCGTCCACCTCGGCGGACGCTTTTCCACGAAGGACTGGTAGAATTCGCGGTGGTCTTTGCCCATGAGCAGCAGCGCCTGTCCGGTGGCCTCGTTTTCGATGGCGGCTTCCAGGTCCATCGATAGCTCGTTGTTGAGCATCTCCTTGGTTATGGAGAAGGCCAGGGTGGGGCCGTTGGCCAGACGTTGGGCCAGCTCCCTGGTGGCATTTTCGAGGTCGGCCTCCGGCACGACCTTGTAAGCCAGTCCGTAGCGGTCCGCGGTTTGAGCGTCGATGGTATCGCCCAGCATCAGCAGCTCCGTGGCTCGTCCCAGACCCACTATCTTCGGCAGGAGATAGGCGATTCCCATGTCTCCTCCGGCCAGGCCGACCTTGGCGAAGAGGAAAGCGAACCTCGCGCGCTCACTTAGAATTCTGAAGTCGGCGGCGGCCGCGATCACGGCGCCTGCCCCAGCGGCGATGCCGTTGATAGAAGCGATTACCGGCTTGTCCAGCCGGCGCAGGTTCTTTACCACCGCACCGGCCATGCGCGTGAAATCAAGGATTCCACGCATATCCTGGTCGAACAGTTTGCCGATGATGTCCTCTACGTCTCCGCCGGAGCAAAAGCCCTTTCCTTTGCCCGCGATTACCAGGACCTTGACGCTATCATCCCCGCGCAGCTCGGCGGTCAGGTCCCTTAGCTGAGCGTATACGTCGAAAGTGACTGCGTTTAGCTTGTCGGGTCGGTTGAGCGTGACAGTGGCAATACCGTCCTGGACGTCGTAAAGAAAAGCGTCGTAAGCCATTGTGTTTCCTCCAAGCCCAAATATAATCTAGAATCATCGATGATGGAGCGCATGGTTGGCGCCTCCTATAATAACTGGCTTTGCCCATCGCGTCAACTGGCGCAGGAAGCATCCAGAACTCGGTACTAGGCAGCGAGTCCTTCGGCGGACTAAAGTCTCGCCGTCAATCCGCTGGGCAAACTCCCTCCTCTCCAATATCCAATGGGCTTGACGCGAGGCTTTAGTGCCGCGACCGCGGTAGAGAGATGCCCGCGGCCTCGCCTGGGCGGGCGGTATCGTGCTTGACTCCCTCTTGTCGATACGGTATATTATCTGCGCCCACTCTAGGGGGGTTTTTGTGGCGAAGGAGGAACTCTTATGAACCTACGGATCCCCGGTCCCACGCCGGTTCCGGCCTCTGTCTTACAGTCGATGAGCAAGCAAATGATCGACCATCGCGGAGAGAAGTTTGCTGAGCTAATTGCGTCAGTAACTGAGAGGCTCAAATACTTTTACCAAACCAAGAACGACGTGCTGATCTTTCCTTCGTCCGGCACAGGGGGAATGGAGGCAGCCATTGTGAACACCCTGTCTCCTGGAGATAGGGTGCTGGCAGTGTCAATAGGCTCCTTCGGAGACCGCTTCGCCGAGATCGCCAGGGTGTTCGGCGCGGAGGTAGTCAAGCTGGATTTCGAATGGGGAACCTCCGCCGACGCCGGGGCTATAGCTGCCAAGCTGGAAGGGGACCCGTCAATCAAGGCGGTTCTGGTAACCCACAACGAAACCTCCACGGGGGTTACGAATGACCTGCGGGCCATCGGAGAGGTGGTGCGGCCCCACAAGGCCTTACTCATAGTGGATGCCATCAGCGGGCTGGCGGCCATTGACCTGCAGGTGGATAACTGGGGCTGCGACGTGGTCGTCACAGGCTCCCAGAAGTCGTGGATGATTCCTCCCGGATTGAGCTTCGTCAGCGTGAGCCCGGCGGCGTGGGAGGCGCATGCCCATGCGAAGATGCCCCGCTTCTACTGGGACTACAGCGGCGCCAAGAAGTTTCTGGATAAGAAGCAGACTCCTTACACGCCGGCTCTCTCACTTTACTATGCCCTCGATGAGGCTCTCAATCTTATGATGAAAGAGGGACTGCAAGAGGTCCTGGAGCGCCACCGGCGGCTGGCCTCCTATTTCCGCAACTCGGTGCGGGAGATGGGACTCCGGATTCTGCCCGAGGAGCGCTGCGCCTCCAACGCGGTTACGGCCATACCGGTGCCCGAGGGCATCAACGTGAAGGAACTGCGGAAGATACTGCGAGAGGAGTTCGACATCATCGTCGCCGCCGGTCAGGGCAAGCTGGAGACCAAGATATTCCGCGTGGGGCACGTCGGCTACGTCACCAAGGAAGACCTGGACGATGTCTTGAGGGCGTTGAAAGTGGTGCTGCCGAGGCTCGGCTTTGCGCCGGCCTTGCGATAGAGCCTGGTTGGGGGCAGATTTATGAAAGTCCTGGTAACTGATGCTCTGGCCGAGGAAGGCGTCGATCTGGTGAGGCAGTTTTGCGACGTGGAGGTCCGCCGAGGGCTCCGGCCGGAGCAGTTGATCGATATCATCCCTGGCTGCGACGGACTGCTGGTGCGCAGTGAGACCAAAGTGACGCCCGCGGTCATCGAAGCCGGCAGGGACCTGAAGGTTATCGGCCGGGCCGGCGTGGGCGTGGACAACATCGACCTGGAAGCCGCTACCATGCGCGGCATTGTGGTGCTCAACGCCCCGACTTCGGTCACCGGAGCGGCGAGCGAGCACACTATAGCGCTTCTTCTGGCGATGGCCCGCCACGTCCCCGATGCCAGTCAATCGACCAAGAGCGGGGAATGGAAGCGTTCACGGTTCATAGGCGTCGAGGTGCGCGGCAAGACCCTGGGATTGGTCGGTCTGGGAAATATCGGGGCGCAGGTCGCACAGATGGCGCAGGGCCTGAGAATGAGCGTGGTCGGCTTCGACCCCTACGTCTCGGCCGACCACGCGGCGCGTATGGGCATAGGGCTCGTTTCCTTGGAAGCATTGCTCGCCACCTCGGACTTCATTTCTATTCACGTCCCTCTTACGCCTTCCACCCGTGGCTTCATTGGGCGCAAGGAGCTCCAAATGGCCAAGAGGGGAGCGCGGTTGATCAACTGCGCTCGAGGCGGACTGGTCGACGAGAGCGCCCTGCTCGAAGCGCTGGATGAAGGCTGGCTGGCCGGGGCCGCTCTCGACGTCTTCGCTCAGGAGCCTCCCGTCGGGTCCCCGCTGCTGAAGCATCCCAAGCTGATCGCGACTCCGCATCTGGGCGCCTCGACGGAAGAGGCGCAGGTAACCGCGGCCATCGATGTGGCTAACCAGGTGATCGCGGTGCTCTCAGGGCAGGGCGCGAGGTACGCCGTCAACGCCCCGACGATGCGTCCGGAAACGATGGCGATCCTGGGGCCATACGTCGAGTTGGGGGAGAAGCTCGGCCAGCTTTTTACCCAACTGGCAGACGCGCAGCTTAGCACGATAGAGGTGGTGTACAACGGAGAGCTAGCGGATTACGACACGCTGCCGGTGAAGGCCGGGCTGGTGAAGGGCCTCTTGGAGTCCGCTTGCGAAGAGCCGATCAACCTGATCAACGCCTTGCCCATGGCCAAGAGCCGAGGCATACAGATCGTGGAAGCGAAGAGCACCGAAACGATTGAGAACTACACCAACCTGGTGACTTTGCGCGTTCCGGGCGCTCGTGGGGTGCGTGAGCTCGCCGGCACCGTTGTTCGGAAGAAACCGCACGTGGTGCGAATAAATCACCACTGGGTCGACGTGGTTCCCAGCGGTGGATTCTTGCTTTTCACCGAGCACCGGGACTGCCCAGGGGTCATCGGCAAGGTGGCCAGCCTGTTGGGTGCCGCGGGAGTCAACATCTCGTTCATCCAGGCGAGCCGCGTCGAGCCGAACGGGGAGCAGTCTGAGCCACGCGGCCAGCAAATTATGGCGCTCGGCGTGGATGACTTTGTTAGCGACGAAGTCTACGCCAGCATCCTTCAGATTGAAGAGATCAGGTCGGCCAAACGGGTGAAGCTCTAGGGGAGGATGCTTGGGGGGGCTCTACGGGCGTTTCAAGGGATGGTTGAGCGGAGGTAATACCCCATTTCGAGTCGCGCTGGTCGTGGTCTTCCTGGGGGTTTCGTCCCTCTATGTCCTGGGTATTGTGAGCATTGTGGCGGAGAGACAAATCAAGGCAATCCTCGCGTCCCCGGTCGAGCCGGCTCCGATCGTGCAGCCTGGCCCAAGTGCCACGATCGAGCCCACGCCCACCGAGGCTCCGGTGAAGGTGGACGTGCTCGCTACCATAGCGGCATCCTCTCGCAGGCCTGAGACCGCGCCGTCTCCTCGACCTACCGATGCTCCCACCAGGACGCCGACGATGGTCCGAACCCCGGCTACGAGACCGCCTGCGACCGGGATCCCGACGGTGGTGACCGCCACCGCGACTTCGGCGCCGACCGCTTTGGCGCTCACGCCTACCCGTATGCCTGGCTCTCCCACTTCCGCTCCGCCCACTCCTACGGCCACGCCGGTGCCCAGTACCGCGACGCCAAAGCCAAGCCCAACGCCATCGCCTGTGCCTATTACTCCGACGCCCGTTCCTACGGCTCCTACGCCAACGCGTACTCCGACGCCCGTCCCTGTGGTCCCTACGCCAACGCACACGCCCATTTCTTGTCCATAAACAGGCGCTCTGCTTCTCCCCAAAAGTCACATACCTCGATACTTAACCCTATGGTATACTATGCGTGAAACAGCGGTACTTCGATGAAGCAAGGAGGAGCGAGCGCCGGGCCCGTCGTTGGCGCTGCGCCTAGTTATATGGAAAGTAAGGACCTCGTCGCCATTTCAGACCTGTCCGCGGATGACGTTTGGGAAATCATAGATACGGCAGTGCGATTGAAGCGCGAGCACGCCGACGGCAATGAAGCGCCCTTGCTGAAAGGCAAGACACTGGGCATGGTATTCGAGAAGCCGTCCCTGCGCACGCGCGTTTCCTTCGAGGTGGCTATGCTGCAGCTCGGAGGGCACGCCCTCTACCTTTCGCCCAACGAAATCCAATTAGGGTCGCGGGAGAGCGTGCCGGACGTGGCGCGAGTGCTGAGTCGGTATGTGGACGGTATAATGATCCGGACCTTTGCTCATTCCAACGTGGAAGAGTTGGCGCGCCACGCTTCGGTGCCGGTGATCAACGGGCTTTCCGACCTGAGCCACCCCTGCCAGGCGCTGGGCGATTTGCTGACGATACACGAGAAGAAAGGTCGCTTGAAGGGGACGAACCTGGCCTACGTCGGGGACGGCAACAACGTAGCCCATTCGCTGCTGCTGGCCGCGAGCAAGGCGGGAATGAACGTCGCGGTTGCTACACCCAAGGGCTTCGAGTGCAATCCGGAAGTGGTGCGCCTGGCCAGGGAGTCGGCCAGTTCCAGCGGCAGCAAGATCACGCTCACCAATTCACCCCAGGAAGCCGTGCGCGGGGCGGGAATCGTCTATACCGACGTTTGGGCGAGCATGGGCCAGGAATCCGAGCGAGAGCAAAGAATAGCCGTCTTCACACCGTATCGTATCGATTCGAATCTTCTGGCCCGCGCCGCGAGTGACGCGCTCGTGATGCACTGTCTGCCGGCCCATCGAGGGGAGGAGATAACCGACGAGGTGATCGACGGTCCGCATTCCATAGTCTTCGATCAGGCTGAGAACCGATTGCATATTCAGAAGGCGATTCTAGTCTTGCTTATGAGTGGCAGAGGAGGAAGGTTTGCAGGAGACTCTGGAGGACTTGAATCCCGACGTCCGTGAAGTGTTAGGCGAGGCCGATCAGCTCGCGCAGGACGGGCGCGTCGTCGCGGCCGTGACCAGGCTTTGTGGAGCCTATGCCGCGCTAGCTCCGGTCGACGCGGAGGGCTCTCGAGCGGTAGAAGACCGCGCGCGCTCCCTTCTTGCGGACCTGGGCTCGAACGGATTCGACGATCTAATGGATCTCGACGCCGAGCGCCGGTCCGCGGTCCTTGAAGGGATTGTGGAGGCGCATTCACGACTTCGGTCGGGCTGGCTGCGATCGGCCGAGGATGCCTACCTGGTGTCCATCGAGCGCGTTCCCGAGTATCTTCCGGCTCAGATAATGCTGGCCGACGTCTACGTAAGAGCAGGTAACCGGGAGCGAGCGGCCGAGAAGTACCAGTGGCTGATGGATCTTTACTGCCTGCGCGATCGAAAGCGCGGCGCAATCGAGGTGCTGAGGCGGGCTCTTAGCCTGAGCCCCGACGACGAACAGAAGAGACAGCGGCTAATATCCTGGATGATCGACGAGGGACTGGTCGATCAGGCCCTGCGGGAGATGACGGTGGTGGCCAGGGCCTATCTGGAGAAGGGTGAGATCGATGCCGGGCTCAGGCTGTACGATCTGATGGTCGAGCAGGCCCCCAACAACGCCGGGCTGCACCTGGATTACGGAACGGTCCTGGAGGGGCTGGGCCGAAGGCCGGAGGCCCTGTTCCATTACGGCAGGAGCCGCGAGCTGGAGCCAAATCGGCCGGAGTCCGGCCGGCGGATTATCCGGTGCAAGATACTGGATGGAACGTGGGACGGACTGGAATCGGATCTTGACTTGCTGATGGATCTGATCGAGCCGAGCTCCGGCGTGGCTGTGGGGATGGCGCAAGATCTCAAGCTCATGCTCGAAGGCCCCGTCGTGAATCAGATGGCTCGCTTGTGTCTCGGCATCCTGCTGGCTCGGATGGGAGAATGGAGTGAAGCGCAGGAGCACGTTCAGGCTGCCCTGGTAGATGGCGACGAGATGCCGCTGGCGCTGCAATTGGCGGCGCGCCTGATGCTGGGCCGGGCGTTGCTCGGCGGTGGCCAGGCCGAAAAAGCCGCTGCTCTTCTGTCGGACGGCCTGGAACCTGTGCGAGACGGCTACGTCGGTGGCCTGGTGGCCGAGGCCAAGGTGCGGTCGTACCTGCGGGTGTTGAGAGAGGCCTACGAGCGTCAACAGGATGCGCGCGGGCTGCTTTGGGTTCTGAAGGAGACGAAGGCCATTCTGCCGGACGAGGTTGGCCTGGGTCGTGTTCTGGCCAGGCTCCACTTTGATCTGGGCCAGAACGAATCCGGAGTAGCGGCGCTCCTGGAGGTAGCCGATGGTCATCGCGTGCGTGGCGATCTGCAGGCCGAGCTAGACGTGCTTCGCGACTGCGCGGACCGAGTCCCCGATGATGTGGTGGTTAGGACGCGACTCTGCGACACATTCATCGAGTTGGGCCAGCTGGAGGAATCACGCCGGGAGATCGAGTGGCTGGCCGAGGCTCACAAATCGAAGGGCGACCTAGTTGAGGCGGCGAGGTCTCTTCGGCGTTTGCTCGAGATCTCGCCGGAATTGGATCGGCTGCAGGGGATGGCTTTGCGCGAGGAGATACTGCGGTTGAATCCCTTCGATTCGGGCACACGGCTGGAGCTAGCGGAAGCCTGCCTGTGGACCGGCCAGGCGAGCAAAGCCCTGGCATTTGCGCTGGAGACCGCCCCGCAACTGGCCCGAGCCGCGGACGTGCCATCGACCATCAGGGCGCTGTCACTGGTGGTGAAGATCGACCCCTGGAACGTATCGGCGTTGGAGCAGCTTGGGGATATGCTTTACGACACCGGGCAGCGCGACGAGTCCTTGCTGGTCTTCGAGCGTTTGCGCTTATTGAACCCGGAGCACGAATTGGCGACCAGGCGAATAGCGGAGCTAGGAAGGTAGATTTCGGTGCAGATCGTGCAAGACGCTGTGACCGCCGTGTCGCGGCTCAGCTTCTGGAGCATGCTGGACATACTGATAGTAGCGATAATAATCTTTGGCGTGCTACTTCTTTTTAGAGGGACGAGCGCCGTCTCCGTGCTCTATGGCATCGTGCTGCTGCTGGTGGCGGTGCTGGTGGTGAGCAGCATTCCCGAGCTGGTCGTCCTCAACTGGGTGCTGGGCAACTCCCTGCCCATCCTTTCGATCGCCATCTTGATACTGTTTCAGCCCGAGTTGCGCCGAGCGATGGAGCGAATTGGGCGCTTCGGGATCTGGATAAACCGCCCGCTCGGGTCGCCTCCGACGCCGGGGATGTCAAAGACCGTCGAGGAAATATGTCGGGCCGCCAAGCGCCTGGCCGAAAGAAGGTACGGCGCTTTGATTGTGCTGGAGCGGGAAACGGGTTTGCAGGAGTATGCCGAGACGGGTGTCTTGATCGATGGGGTGGTGACGGCGGAGCTGCTGTTGACCCTGTTCTATCCGAACTCGCCGCTGCATGACGGGGCGGTAATTGTACGCGGCGAGAGGGTCGTCTCGGCCGCCAGCGTCCTGCCGTTGTCGGAGAACCTGGTCGACTACCAACTGGGCACCCGCCACCGCGCGGCGATCGGAATCACGGAGCGCACCGACGCTATTTCGGTTGTGATTTCGGAAGAAACGGGGACCATTTCGTTAGCCAACAACGGCAGGATGGTCAGGCATCTCGACGAGGGGAGGCTGCGCAAGGTGCTGACGGTGCTCTATCGTTCTACACCCTACGAGTCGCTGCTCAAATGGCCGCGTCGGAAATTGGAGTTTCGTGAGAAGACGTCGAAAGCTCGGTGAGGCTGGAAGTCAACTATGAGCGGATTCCTGCGAAGGAATATCGTGTGGATGCTGTTTTCTCTGGCGTTCTCCATCGCCCTATGGACGATAGTGACGAACCAGCAGGCGCGATGGGAGACAGACTATTTTCAAAACGTTGCGGTGAAGGTGCGCGGTGAGCCGGAGGGACTGGTTGCCCGCGATGCCCTCAGTTCGGTGCGGGTAAAGGTTACCGCGCCGAGCGACGTGTGGAAGCGCTTGACCTCCGGCAGCTTCCAGGTCTATGTCGATGCTTCGAGGGTCGGCCCAGGAGTTGAGGACGTCCCGGTGCAGGTCGAGTCATTAGAGCCCCGGGCGCGTGTGGAGGAGGTTCAACCGGCGAAGGTGACGTTGAGGCTGGAGCGCATCGCCACCAAAGAGGTTCCCACCAAGATCAATCTCATCGGAACGGTTCCGTTCGGCTATAATGCTAAGACGCCGCAGGTATCGCCGCACACTGTCAATGTAAGCGGTCCTCAGAGCCAGGTGGAGCAGGTAGCTTCCGCCGTCGTCGACTTCAGGTTGGATGGAATCAGGTCGAGTGTTAACCAGCCTTTCAAGCCGGTCCTCCAATCCGAGGACGGAACCGAGATCAAGTCGGTGTCCGTTCGCCCCGAGTCCGTCATCGTGGAGATGGTCGTCGATCGCGACCTGAGCTACAAGACCGTGCCGGTGACTCCGAAGGTGGTGGGCACGGTGGCGATGGGCTACCAAATCGTCGGTATCATGGTGGAGCCGACCACGGTCACAGTGGTGGGTGATCCCAACGAGCTCAACAGTTTGACCTACGCCTCGACGAGACAACTCGACGTCAGTGGTGCCAAAGGGGATTTGACTGCCACGGTCGAGCCGGAGCTGCCCAACGGAGTATCTTTGGCTCGGCGGCAGAGCTTCATTGTGCGGGTGTACGTGGGCGCGGTCGAAAGTAGCGAAATCATTCGCGTGGCGCCATCGATCAAGGGCGATGAGATTGGGCACCAATCGTCAGTTTCTCCTCCCTTCGTGGATGTTGTGGTCTCGGGGCCGATGCCCGTTCTTTCCACGCTGAAGCCGCAGGATATCAAGATAACCGCGGACGTGACCGGACTACTGACCGGGGCGCATTCTATCAGCCCAACCGTGACGATTCCTTCCGGTCTTCGGCTCAATTCGATACGTCCGGAGCAAGTTACGGTCGACGTACGCTGACATCTCAACACTTGGGAGGTATTAGCCTTGGCCAAGCCACTTGTTGCCATAGTCGGACGCCCTAATGTGGGGAAGTCCACCTTGTTCAATCGTCTGGTGGGCCAGCGAGCAGCGATTGTAGAGGACATCCCGGGCACGACCCGGGACAGGCTTTACGGCGATGTGGAGTGGTCCGGAAAACAGTTTGCCGTGGTCGACACCGGCGGGCTCGATCTCAGCTCGAGTGAAAATGTTACGGAGCTGGTTCGCAATCAGGCCGAGCTGGCCATAGACGAGGCGGACGTCATACTTCTCGTGGTGGACGCACGGGACGGCGTGATCCCGACCGACGAAGAGATCGCGGACGTGCTGCGCCGGACCAAGAAGCCGGTCTTGGTGGTGGCGAACAAGGCCGACTCTCCGGAGAGGCGGTTGATGGCCTCGGTTTTCTATCAGCTCGGACTGGGAGAGGTCGTGGCGGTTTCTTCGATCCACGGGACCGGAACCGGCGATCTGCTCGATCTGGTGGTGGACCTTCTGCCGCCGGGCGTGCCGATCGAGAAGGTGGAGAAGGTTCTTAGCGTCGCGATCGTGGGCCGCCCAAACGTGGGCAAGTCCTCTCTGTTGAACGCCCTCCTGGGACAGGAGCGGGTAATAGTCAGCGCGGTTCCGGGGACCACGCGCGATGCCATCGATACCTTGATCGAGCACGAGGGCCAGCCGCTGATGCTCATCGACACCGCCGGAATCCGCCGGCGTGGACGGGTGCAGGTGGGCATAGAGAAATACAGCGTGCTAAGGGCGGTGAGGGCGATAGATAGGGCAGATGTTGCCCTGGTCTTAATTGATGCCGTGGAAGGGCCTACCGATCAGGACACGCACATAGCCGGTCAAGTCGAAGCGGCCGGCAAGGGTATCGCCATCGTTGTGAACAAGTGGGATTTGATCGAGAAGACCGGGTCGACCATGGTGGAGTATGCGCGAAAGGTCAAGGAGGACTTCAAGTTCGTTCCCTACGCGCCAATACTCTTCGTTTCAGCGAAAACCAAGCAGAGGGTGCCCAAGGTCCTGGATGCGGCTTTGCGGATCGAGGAAGAGCGGGAAAAGCGGATAAGCACCGGCGTTCTCAACGACGCCGTGGCCGAGGTGGTGGCTCAGACTCCTCTGACCAGCAAGGGCAAACTGCTCAAGGTTTACTACGTCACTCAGGCGTCTATCTGTCCGCCAACCTTCGTTCTGTTTGTCAACGACCCCAAGATGGTTCACTTTTCTTACAAGCGGTACATCGAGAACCGGCTGCGCGAGCGCTTCGGGTTTGAGGGCACGCCTATTGAGCTTGTTTTTCGCAAGCGGGGCGAGTAACGGGAGGCAGTGGTGTGGAATACGTACTCTATGTAGCTCTGGTTGCCTTTGCCTACCTGATGGGGGCTATTCCGTGGGGTCTCGTGATCGGCAAGCGCACAAGAAACATCGATCTACGTCAGTTTGGCAGCGGGAACATCGGCGCGACCAACGCGCTGCGCACCCTCGGCTGGAAGTCCTCCCTTGTCGTATTCATTTTGGACATCGCCAAGGCAGTGATTGCGGTCCTGCTGGCTCGATTGCTGACCGGCTTGCCGGCGTTGGAAGCGCTATGCGGGTTTGTGGCCATCGTGGGGCACAACTGGCCGGTATATATAGGCTTTCGCGGGGGAAAGGGTGTTTCCAGCAGCCTCGGGGTCATGATGCTCTTGTCCCTCCCAATGGCCGCGGTGGGCCTGCTGGTGGGTCTCGCGGTAATTGGCTCGTCGCGCTACGTTTCTCTGGGCTCAGTGGTCGGCGCCTCCATTGTTCCCGTCTTGATGCTGGCGTTCGCCGGCGCGTTGAACATATCCACTCCTTATCTGATATGTGCCTGGGCCCTCGGTGCGATGGTAGTGTTCCAGCATCGCGATAACCTGCGTCGCCTCCTGGCCGGTACCGAGCGCAAGATAGGTCAGCTGGGAGAGCGACGGGTGGGCCCCAGCGAACCCATCAATCCTTCTCGCAAGGTGGGGTGTGAGTGATGACGCCACGAGTCGCGATCGTTGGGACAGGGACGTGGGGCAGCACGCTCGCTCTTCTTCTTTCTCGTAAAGGAACGCCCGTGGCATTATGGGCGCGCACCACACCGGAAGCGGACGAGTTGTGCTCCACGAGGGAGAACAAGACGTTCCTGCCCGGCGTGAAGTTCCCCGACAGCGTGACGATAACGAGCTCCCTCGATGAGGCCCTCGCAGGCTGCCGTCTGCTGCTGCTAGTAGTTCCGGCGCAGACCATGCGGCAAAATGCCATGATGGTAGCCGGAGCGCTGCGCGAGGATGCTATTGTTGTTAGCGCAGCTAAGGGATTAGAGATCGGCAGCGGAAAGCGAATGTCCGAGGTTCTCCGAGATGTGCTGCCGGAGGAGCTCAAGGGCAGCGTGGCCGTGCTCTCCGGACCCAACCTCGCGCGCGAGATAGCGGAAGGAAAGCCGGCGACGACGGTGGTCGCCTCCCAGGACCCTGCCGTGTCCGGGGCGGTGCGCGAGATGCTTATGTCGCCCACTTTTCGGGTGTACACCAATCCGGATGTCGTTGGAGTTGAACTCGGCGGCTCGCTAAAGAACATATACGCGCTGGGAGCGGGGATGGCGGACGGTCTGAGCGTCGGCGATAACGCCAAGGCGGCTTTTCTCACCCGTGGCCTGGCCGAAATGGCCAGGTTGGGAGTGGCGGTGGGAGCGAACCCGCTGACCTTCGCCGGCCTGGCCGGCCTGGGCGATTTGCTGGCGACCTGCGCGAGCAAGCACAGCCGGAACCGATATGTGGGAGAGCAGCTGGCCCGGGGCAGGAGCCTGGATGAGATACGCGCCTCGATGAAGATGGTGGCAGAAGGAGTCACCACGACGGTAGCGGCGTGTGAGCTGGCGCGACGACTGGGGGTAGAGATGCCGATTGCCGAGCTGACTCACAAGGTGCTTCTCGGAGAGAGGAGTCTGCGCGAAGCTATGGTCGACTTGATGACCCGGGAGCCAACCCACGAGCTACACGGTATCGATGCGGTGAAAACGGGCTTTTCCTCCACGTCGACGGGCCAGTGAATCGAACAGATCTAGCGGACTCAATCGCAATCGAAAACGGGTTGACGAGGAGCGAGGCCAGGCGGTGGCTCGAAGCGGTGCTGAAGGCCATCTCCGGATCGCTGGAAGAAGGGGCGAAAGTATCGTTGAGCGGATTCGGTACGTTCGAGGTGCGCAGGCGCGGCGAGAAGCAGGGCCGAAATCCGCGCACCGGGGAAACCCTCAAGATTGCTCCCCGGATGGTCGTCGTGTTCAAACCGAGCGCGTCATTGAACAAGTCGCTCGGGCTGCCGCACGAGGAAAGTGACGAAGGAGGGTGAGAGCTACGCCGACCAGATGTTGCTCAGGGCCGCCATTATCGTGGCCAGGCAGCAGATGGCCAGGGTGGTTCTCGCCAGTTTAAGCTGACCGCTGCGCATGAGGAATATGGCGATTCCGGAGGCGAGCAGGACGGATGCTGCTTTGGCCGCTACCAGTCCGAGGGGGCCGAAGTTCACCAGGAAGAATAGCGCGACAGGGTTCACCTCCGCGTGCAGCCCGAGAAGGGGAATGTTTCTGAAAAGCGTCACCAGATCGGCGGCGGCCGCCCCGGCGAGCAGGTAAATGAGAATCGAGATGCTTGGAAGCGACCTGATGGTGCCGGCTGATGAGCTCGCTCTTGCCACTGGCGATGTCATACTACCTCCTGCGCCTGCGCCCGTCGTTCCGCCGCGGGCTTTCCGCGTCTGGCAGGGCCTTGAAACATTCGAGCTGGCTTCCTGTAATTGTAGCTCGAAGCTATGAAGAAAAAGTAAATAAAAGGTAAATTGCAGGTAAATATCGAGGGATAGCGAAAGGAGTCGTCTCTCGATCGATTCGCCCCTCGCTGGGCGCAGGTGCGCTCTTTATCCGGCCGCAGGACTTGATGAACGTCGCGATGAATGTGACTTAGGTCACTGCCCGGCAAACTTGAGTGCAGTATGATACGAGTGTAGTCCCGAGGCATGTTACACTTCAAGGACAGGGGGCTGATGCTGACGGAGGAGATTGACCATGAGTATGAACAAATTCTGCCCAGGAAGCGGCGCCATAAAGAATCCGATGCCCGAGTACATAGAATGCCCGCGCTGCCACGGGGAGGTGGAGATTTGGACCGACGAGATAAAGACCACCTGCCCGAGCTGCAAGTCGACGGTCTTTAAGGATCGTGTCCCTTCGTGTATCGACTGGTGCAAGTTTGCCGAGAAGTGCGTCGGGGCCGACGTCCTGCAAAAGCTGAAGGGCGAGGCCGCGGGGAGCGACGAGAAGAAAGAGCCCGTTGCCTAGTTCATCGAGGCATCGTCCAGAGGTATTTCCACTCGATAGCCGAACTTCTGTTTGTTGTCGAGATACAGAAGCCTTTGGGGCTTGAGCCGGTAGAAGGTCGTGGAAGTCACTTTGCTAAACATCGCGCGCGTGATGCCGGCCGGCGAAGAGAAGAAGTCGCGAACGAACGGATACTTCTTAACATAAAGAGCGAAGGCAACTGCCTTCTCCCTCCTCCCTCCGATCATTTCGGCCGTCCCCTGAAGCTGAATCCCCTTGATCTCGCGCCAATCGCGGTAATCCTCGTTGATGGTGGCGGCCACCGTCGGATTCGCGGCTATGTTTCGGCAATGAATGGTCTTGGGGTCCGATAGAAAGTACAACGTAAACCCGTCGTTAACGTAGAAGAGAGCCGTGGCCCAGGGCCCGTCTTCGCCGTGGGTGCAGATGGTCATCGTGTTGTGGCTGCGCATGTACTCCAGAACCAGGTCCCTGACACTGTCACTCACTCTGGACGATCTCCAGCTTCATCCGCTTGCGCGTGAGATTAAGAATCGCGACCGCGTCGGTCGGAATGGTGTACAGACGAATTGACTGCCGGCCGCCGGAATAGGGGATACATGCTTTTTCGGGGGAGCCGAGCCCGTACAGTCGGTAGCGAAGTCCTTCGGGCAGCGACCCTTTGAGATAGGGCGCCCCCGCCTGGATCACGTGGTGCGGATCGTGCACGTGCCCGTAAACCATAGCCGCTTGCTGCGTTGGCTTGAGCGAGCGGAAGAGTCGCAGCAGCAGCGGCCAGCGAGGATTGGGCTCGTAGCGGGGAACGGTCATAGCGCAATACCCGGCGCTTTCCACGTTCTCCCTGTACTTGCTGGGAGACGGTCCTTTGTAAATCTGCTCGTGGGCAAAGACGAGAATCTGCTCTTTGTCCGCAACCGCGCGGACAAAGGCGTCCACCTGCTCGTTGAGGTGGGCCAGCGCTTCACCGGAACAGTTCTTCATCGAGGGCCACAGGATGATGGCTCGAAATCCGAGGTCCAGTAGCTTCGGCTCCACCACCAGGGGGAGCTCTTGGAGCTTAATCTCGGCGCCGATTATGTGGCTGCGCAGAAGGCTATTGTCGATGTTGCCGCTTACCATGATCGCGTTAGGAAGCCGGCTCATGGCCCTGAAGACCTCGAGGTAGCTGTCGCGCGCTTCTTTTTCCCGCCGGAGCCTCGACGCCGGATCCGCACCCAGGTTGGTCTCGATATAAGCCCACATGGGGGTGAGCCCTTGCCTCTTCAATTCCTCGAAGCGCCTGCGATTGTCCTCCGACAGGTGATCCACGTTGCCCAGGGTTTGCTTGAACTGGCGTACGAACTTGGAGGCCAGGCGGGAGCCGCCGATATCGCCGAGGTGGATGTACAGATCGCATTGTTGTGCCCCGAGCCGAGCTATTAGCTCGGCCGGGTTCTCTGACTCGTGGGTGTCGGAGATCAGTCCGATGCGCATTGTGCTCTTTTCTTTCCAAGACAGGTTCGTGTTCTTACTTGTCGCCGGCATTTGACGGTGTTCCGTGCACATGTGTTGCACTCAGATTCTACCTTCTGGCGCCATCTCCTGCAAAGGCAGCGGAAGAAGAAGCATCATGAGGTCAGCCTGGCGCATAATACCACAGGTGATACGGTCGCACAACAAGGTGGTACAATTATTAGTGATGCAAGGAAGTGGAAAACAGTGGCAACTGGATATGGGCGCGAACGTGCTTCCCGGCGGGGGGGTGCGATTCCGAGTCTGGGCGCCTGCCGCCAGAGCGGTAGAGGTGGAGCTGCACGTGGACGGCGGAACTCTGCACCATAACTTGCTGCCCAAAGGCGATGGGATGTTCGCGGCAGTGGTGTCAGGGGCCGGCCGTGGAACGCGCTACAAGTTCCGTCTGGACGGCGGCGCTTCCTATCCCGATCCCTTCTCCCGGTCGCAGCCGGAGGGGGTTCACGGTCCATCGGAGGTGGTAGACCCGCACGTATTCCCATGGAGCGACGCTGCCTGGCCCGGTCTCGGCGCCGAGGGTCTGATCATCTACGAATGTCACGTGGGCACCTTCACGGAGCAAGGAACCTTCGATTCCCTGATCGATCAACTACCGGAGCTGAAGCGGCTGGGAATAACGGCCCTGGAGCTGATGCCGGTGGCCGAATTCCCCGGTCGATGGAACTGGGGCTACGACGGCGTGGATTTGTACGCCCCCACTCGCAACTATGGCGGCACCGAAGGCCTGCGGCGGTTGGCTGACGCCGCGCACCGAAATGGATTGGGCGTCATCCTCGACGTCGTGTACAATCACCTGGGGCCGGACGGAAACTACTTGCGAGCGTATTCCCCGAGCTACTTCACGGATCGTTACACCACTCCCTGGGGCGATGCCTTGAACTATGATGGCCAGGACAGCCAATGGGTGCGTCTCTACGTGGTGCAAAATGTCTGCTATTGGCTGAACGAGTACCACCTGGACGGTCTCCGTTTGGATGCCACCCACGCTATCTTCGATAGCTCTCCCACGAACATAATGTCAGAAATAGTGCAGAAGGCTCGCCGGTCGGTGCCGTCCCATCGTTCGGTAGTGCTCATCGCCGAGAACGATAGCAATGAGGTGCGCTTCATTCGGCCGGTGGCGGAAGGTGGCCACGGGTTCGACGCCGTGTGGGCGGATGATTTCCACCACTCGGTGCATACGCTATTGACGGGGGAGAACGAAGGTTATTACCGAGACTACCCCCCCTCCTCCGACGCGATCGCCCAGACCGTGAGGGAAGGTTTTCTTTATCAGGGTGAGCACTCGGCCCACATGGGTCGACCGCGGGGGACCAAGGTCTCGGATGAGCCGGCTTCCCGCTTCGTTTTCTGTCTCCAGAATCACGACCAGATTGGCAACCGGGCCTTCGGGAGCCGGCTGACCCAGCTAATCGACCTCGGCCGCTACTCCGTCGCCTCGGCGCTGTTGTTGCTCAGCCCGGAGACGCCGCTCTTGTTTATGGGCCAGGAGTTTGCCGCCTCGACGCCTTTCCTGTACTTCACCGATCACAAGCCCGATTTGGGAAAGCTGGTTACCAGGGGGCGCCGTGAGGAGTTCAAGGCCTTCCGGGCTTTTCGAGATCCCTCTACCAGGGGGCGGATTCCCGATCCCCAGGCGGAGTCCACTTTCCGGCAATCCAGGCTCGACTTTGGCGAGAGGAACAGCCAGGCCGGGATTTACCGGCTGTATCGAGACCTGATCGATCTGCGGAAGTCCGATCCGGTGCTGGCGCGCCAGGACAGGTTCAACCTTCGCTGCCGGGCTCTCGCTCCGTCGCTCATTGCCCTTCACCGCTGGCAGGGGACCGACCACCGGCTCGTGCTGGCCAACTTCGGGCAGGCCACGTGTGTGCGCTTTGGGGAATCCCCGTTCCTTTCCGATCTAGCCTCTCGGCCCTGGCAGGTGCTGTGGTCGACCGCCGGTCCAGAATACGCGCTGTGCAAAGGGCAGCCCGGCGTTGACGTCGTCGGCGGAGCTGTTGAGGTTGAGATTCCGGCTGCGTGCGTGGTGGTTCTGGAGAGCTTGGCTAGTGAACCGCGTCTAGCCTGATTGTAAGTGCGGTGGGTAGTGCATTCGTTCCAACCAAGCGTGCTGCCGTGCAGGGTACGACCCTCACCCCAGCCCTCTCCCTGAGGGAGAGGGGGAACGGGGGCCGCAGGGCCTGTAGCCTGCGCGGGAGGGGCGTGGGGGCTCACCTCTCCCTCTGGGAGAGGTCGGCCGAAGGCCGGATGAGGGCGCGGACCGTCGCCATACCGAATAGGTTGGGCAAGTGACGATTTAGCTTTGGCAAGGGGCCCAATACTGTTGTTGAGGATGTATGCTCGCCTACTGGCTCCCCTTTAGCCGCCGACGCGCGGCTATTGCCGAGCGCAGCAGTGGTAGCCGGCGCAGCTCGGTGCGTAGAGGATGCTCGTTTTCCCAGACCTGCGTGCAGTCGCGGCAGAGGGGTATCTCGCGATAACGTCCTTTTCGGTGCAGCCAGCGCATTCGTCGGGAGGCCCTGTCGTTCCAGATCTCTTGTATGCTGTCTCCCTGCTTCAGATCACCCCGGATCAGGACCCCGTTGAGGTCGGTGCAACAGCCGTGAACGCGGCCGTCCCAGGCGACGCTAAGTCCCATCCAGAGGTGCTGGCAAGGATGGTAGGCCCGGCCGGGGGGGCGCAAGCCGTCTCCCTGCACCTCTCCCGCCCAGTTGTGAGGGAGCACGACGCGGAACTCCTCCACAGGAAGGTCGGCGAAAAGCTGGCGGACCTGGCTCGGTGCTTCGGGGTACTGTATCCAGCCGTTGTCGTCCTGCATCTCAGACTGGAATGGTACGATGGTCTGGATGATGGTATGAGGCTTGTGGTTTCCCCGCCGGGCCTTCAGATTCAGGAACCCGCGAATGTTGGCTATGGTCTTCTCGAAGTTGGCCCCCTCGCGCATTTGCTCGTAGCTCTCGCGGTCGATGCCGTCGAAGGAGATGCTCAACTGGCTAAGCCCTGCGTCCAGCAGGTCCCTGGCGTGCCGTTCCGTCAGCATAGTGGCGTTGGTGTGTACTCCACTTACCAAGCCGTTCTCTTCGATGAAGGCCACCATTTCGGCCAGTTGCGGGTGCATGAGGGGCTCGCCCGAGAGCCAGAGGGAGATGTTGATCACCCCCGCGGATTTGGCGTCGACGACGATGTTCTTGAAGAGACCCATGTCCATGCGGGCCTTCTGGTCCCCTCGATGTCGACTGGAGCACCAGCCACAGCGAAGATTGCAGGTGGCAGCCGGCTCCACGTTGACGTACAATGGCGCGGTGGGAACCCTGGTCAAGCCAAGGTAGTAGGGAATCTTCCATCTCTTGCCGCTCAGCATGCGGCAATTATAGCATCCCCACCACTGCAGGTCCACGCTCTCTCCCCAGAACGCGCATAAAGCGTCTTAAGCCTGAGCCTGGCACGCCTTGGCATCGAAGGTGGCACTTCGATGTTGTAGACTGTCCAGGAGGGATGCCGATTTGAGCTCGTGCTCCAGGATGTACTGAACGTACCCGCGAAGCAGGGAATCCAATTCCCGTCGAAGGGGCTCGTCCAGGCGCACTCGGGCGGATCGGGTGAAATCTCCCTCCTGGAAGAGGCGCAGCACCTTGAAGGCGTTGGTGGTTATTCCTCTGGCCGTCGGCTCGGCCTGGCCACAATCCAGGCAGAGGATTCCGCCAGACACCGGGCTGAAGAAGTTAGTGCTGGGGCCCACCACGACCTGGCAGCGGGTGCAGCGGTGCAGCTCCGGGCGATAGCCTAGATACGCCATGACCTGAATCTCGAAGAATAGGGTGGCACGTTGAGGATCGGGGCCTTCGCTGATCCTGTCCAGAGTGCGCAGGAGCAGATCGAAGGAGGGGTAGTTCTCAATGCGCTCCTCGGTGAGTCGGTCCATCACTTCGGCGACGTAGCAGGTACACGAGGTCTTGTGCAGGTTCTCCCTGAGCCGGATGAACGAGTGAATGGTTTCGCTCTGGGTCACGATGTCCAGGTTGCGCCCCCTGGCGATCAATAAGCTGCTGTGGGTAAACAGCTCCACGTTCCCGCCGAGGCGACTGGTAGGTCGGCGAACCCCTTTGGCTATGGCGCGCAGCTTGCCCAGGTGCGGAGTGTACAGGGTAAGTATCTTGTCTGCCTCGCCGAAGTCGGTTCGTTTCAGCACGATTGCTTCTGTTTTGTACAGGTGAGGAGCTGCCAAAGTATCGCCCGTCCAATCAAGTTTTCTGCAACAAGATTGTACAACCTGAGCTTGGATAGCGCAACGACAACAAACCGTTCAATTCTTCGTCACGTGTATCCCCTGCAATCTGACAAAAGTGTTGCCGCCGACCGACAGGCGATCTCCTGTTGCCAGATCATACATCCCCAGGATCAGGTCATAGTCTCCCTCCGGCACTTCTCGCCCGATTTGCAACTCGAACCAATCGTGCACCACCTCTCCCTCGTCCCAGAACGAAGTTGGATAGGTGCCCTTGCGGGGGTAAGAGTCATATTGAGCCATCAACCCGTCGTGCCCTACCAGTTGAACGAAGACGGAGTAATCTCGGTCTAGCTTCCCGAGCGCCTGCCAGGTCAAACTCCCTCTCAAGGTGCTGTCGGCGGGAGCAGTTCGGCTTTCAACGGCGTAGTCCACCAGCCCGACTTTGCCGCCAAGGACTGCCAGGTAATCTTGCGCAAGTGGCCTGATGGCATCCTCGCCCACCAATTTCACTCGGCCAATAATCGGCGACGTGCCGATGGGGTTTCCGTTTAGATCGAAGGCGCGCAAGGGCACCATATCGCGCAGGTTGTAGAAACCTGACTCTATTCTGAGAACGTCCGCGTTGAGGTGGTCCCTGGTAATAGGAATACTGTATGTGTCCTTGATGGCCAAGCCGGGCTTCCAACGGCTGGTGGGAAGGGATCCTCTGCCCGGATACGAGTCTATCTGCCCGATGAGCTCGCCATTGCCGGCAAACACGTGGATGAATGTGCTGTAGTCCTGATTCATATCTGCCAGGGAAGAGAGGTAAAGACTGACAGAAAGCGCCTGTCCAGGAGCGACTCTTGGCGAGGATAGGTCCATCCCTAAGAGTTTCACCTTCCCTTCGAAGTTGATACCCAAAGGGTGTTGAAATCTGGCCAGATCCTCGTCCGAGAGCCTTGCCGGTCCCGGGTAGGCCGGAAGAATGGAGACGAACGGTACGAGGCCTGAGGCCAGGATTGTAACGCCGGCAATGCCCCCGACCAGGTACCGACTCATCCGGCGAGGCGCGAGCGAGCAGATCCCTAGGGCAAAGATACACGAAATGACGGAAAGTGCTGGAAACAACAGCCGGCCTTGAGAGGCGAGGGTTAGTTGCGTCCAGCGCAGCAGGCTAATGGCCAAGACAATGACCCAACACAGGGCGAATGCCAGCGGGTAATAAGCGGTATCGAACCTACGTCGTACCTGTTGGAAAACCACGTAAGCGATGAGCCCTAGTAGGGCTAGGATCGACAACGAATCGAACAAGCGGTAGGCCATAGGTGCGGCGAGCACGTTGAAACCGCCGAAGACTCCCCAGAAAGATAATCTAAGTCCTTCGCCCTCGTTGGCCAGGATTTCCACAAAACTCGGTTTAGGTGATCGCTCTCCAACTACTTTCAGAAAGGCATTAAGGCCGGTCGGATCGCCGTATAGCTGCCAGTTTCGAAGGTGCCACCATCCGGCGAGTACCACCGTCGAAATCCATACTGGGAGAGCCAGTCTCACGAAAGGCATCATACTGCGCTTGCGGATACCGTTGGAGAAGGCGACGAAGGTGACGAGAGCAACCAGCGCTAGACCACTCAGCTTCGTGACGGATGCCAGGCCGACCAGTAGGGAAAGGAGTGCGATGCCACGGCTCGAAATCCGCCCTTTCGCCGCTCGTAGGATCAGCAGGATTGCGCTGGAGCCGAGTAGTGTCACCAGGTTGTCGTTATTGACCGAACCACTCAGGAACAGGAACTCGGGGAGGAAAGCGTTGAATGCCGCGGCCCCCAACGCCACGTAAGGCTCCCCGGGGAAGAGCTCAGCTCCAATCACATAGGTCAGGTAAACCGTGGCTGCGCCCATAAGCACGGAAAGTATCCTGATGATGTGCAGTGCCAGGTAAACTCCTCGGTAGGGAAAGCCCTCCTCGGGGGTATGTATCACCATGTTCTTGTTGTCGGAGCGCAAAGGCTGGCCGGCGGCGGCGTGGGGATTGATCTGGTACACGTCTTGTTGAGTGCCGGTATCGATCCAAAAGGTTGCCAGAGCCCCGATGGCGTAATACAGTGGAGGCTGTCCGCCCTCCTGATTATACCGATTCTCCCAGAAGCTCTTGCCCAGAATGGGCAATCCCTTGCCATCCGCTAAGTGCTTCACATAAGGGTAGTGCCATAACTCATCGAGGGCCTCGAAGGCTGGAGTCGTCACGCTGTAGAGCGCACCGAGAAGCACAAAGGCGATGATTACCGCCCAGATAGCTCGGTCACAAGATCGACGGCGATCTCTAATTCTCTGCTCGGGTCTAACGCTGGATAACGATTCTGCCAAGCGCAATGTGGTCACCGCTTCCATCAATCAGTCGAAGCCGTTTCAGAGTGCTGGGATCGTACAACCCGGCAATGAGAGTGTAGGCGCCGGGCTGGATGGTCTGCAGGCCGGGAAGTGGGTGGTGGTCCTCGATCACCTCGCCGCCGACCCAGCTCGCTGTGGGCCTGTCACCACCTTCGGGTATTCCGTCGTGTTGGGTCACCAACTTGCCTTCGGCGTCGAGTAGCTGAACAAATACCTTGTAGTTTTGCCCGACATCCCGTAATGGCTGCCAGTAAATGGCTATGTCCAACGAATCCGCCGGGTTTGCCGACAGGTTCAGGGTGCACTGATCGCCTTGCCCGGCGCCAGACCCCGTGAACAGGCTAGGTCTCGAATCGAAACCTAGCGCCCTGACATCAGGGAAATCCACTCCCAGCGGGTGCTCTATCGTCGGCATATCGTAGCGCCGCTCATATCCCTGCACTTCCACCTGAGTGAGTTCAAGGCTCTTGGCTCGGAAGATCTGCCACCCCGACCGGACCTCCAGATTTGCCGCGTCGCCACTCTGGGCTAAGGACAGATTCAAGCGGTAACGGCCAATCTTGGTGCGGGGCGGGATGGTAACCCTGTAGCTCGCTCCGACCAGATCGCGGGGCTCCCAACGGGTTGACGGATACATCGTGCTGATGTCCTGTTCAGCCAATACCTCTTCCCTGCCTTGGGCGTCAACCAACGTGAACACCACTTTCGCGTCTTGCGAAAGCCTCTCTTTGGTCTCCCAAAAAAGCCTGAGGTCGAGCGAATCTCCTGGCCTAAATGTCTTCTCATGAAGGTCGCTACCGACCAAAACCACGCGGTCTCCGAAATCGGCGTCGTAATATTGGGACAGTGCTAATGAGCTCCGGTTCGTGTCCGAACGAGATACCTCAAGCTGCGGGCCCGGAAGTTGCACGAAAGGTTGAGGTGGCTGATCTTTAACCGCTACTGGAATGCCGGCGCCGCTCGAATCTCTCACTCCTAAACGCAGACTATATTGGCCGGGGGGTGTTCCGGGAGTGATCCTGATCATCCGTTCCTCCGCCACCAATTCTCCCTGTTTCCAGCTTGTAGTGGGATAGAATCCTTTGAAGGGCTCTCCATCGAAAACCGCCCAGGATTCGCCATTAGAATCGATCAACTGCCCGAACATCTTGTACGTGGCCAACTTCGGCTGTTTGGAGTACCAGTACAGAGTTACCCAAGCACGCTGCAACGTAGGGTCAACTTTTTCCATACGGTAAGCGGCCAAGGCAAGCCGGTTGTTGAAGTTAGCATCTACGTTCGTGGCATCGGCCGGGATCCTGTCGATCGTGTACGGGCTTGACGAGTATAGGCCCACGGTAACCGTCGAATCCTTGGTCGAGAAGTATCTCAAGTCTAGCTTCCAGTAATGATCTTCCAGTGTTTGCGCAGTCAATCCTTTAGGATCCATATCGGATGAAATCCACAAAACGTACCAAATGCGCCGGTGATTGCGGGCGATTTCAGCCAACTGCTTAGAGATCGCTTCTGGAGTGTCCTCACCATACCTTGATGGCACGGCGTACACCGGTTGGTCTCCCCGGTGATAGAACTCAAGAACGGTTGCTAGCCTGGCGTCGCCCAGGACGATGGCATCTTCCTGGTTGGCGTGTTGCTCGATGTAAGCAATGGAATCGCGAAAGTTGGTCTTGATCGATCCGCTATGGGCGAAGTAATGATATGTTCCGAAGGCGCCGATTCCGATCAGGTAGATGCAGGCGATAACGCCGATAGCTCGCTGCTTGGCAAGCATCCAGGATAGCCCCGCGGCGATTAAGAGGAAGAACATCGGTGCTAGGAAGACGGCGTACCGGGTGTTGTAGATAACTTTGAATTGCGAGACTCCGTACAGGACCACGACTGGCAACCCCAGACGCGTAATTACGTATAGAAGGGATTGGCGTTTGACCCTGGAAAGGCAGGCGGCTATTCCTGCAAGCGCCACCACGACAAGACCGTAAGTGTAGGGCAGCACGTCAAACTGGTCAACGGTGATGCCGAAAGTGAAGCTGATAGCCAGATCTCGGAGCACATCGATTATCGATACTTGCAGCCGAGAATCGCCCAGGATGGTGAACCTGAAGAGCATGTACTGGGCTGCCGGAGCAAGGATTACTCCTATCACCGCAAATCCGCCGAGGGCTAGGAGCCTCTTCCCTCGTCTCTTGAGCAGCGAATCCACTGCCACGTAGGCCGCGTCGCCAAGGATCATAATCCCGGTTAAATAGTGGGTAAGGACCGATGTTAGGGCCGTCGCGAGGTATATGGGGTAGAATCGAGCTTCTCCCTCAATGATGCCGCGGGCGAAGAAGTAGATGGAAGCAGTGGCAAAGGTAGCTGCAATGGAATAGGGCCGAGCTTCTTGCCCGTAATACAGGTAATAAGGCGATATGGCGGCCAGCATAGCTGCTAAGAGCCCCGTGCTGCCATCGAAAAGTCGACGTCCCATCACGTAAGACAATGGCACGGCAAGCACGGTTACATAGGCCGAGGGGAGGCGCAGGGCAAATTCGCTGCTACCGAATAGGGAGAG
Organism: Chloroflexota bacterium; assembly: GCA_023489135.1. The sequence continues at coordinate 5,407 of JAMDCE010000633.1, read as the reverse complement.
TGCTAAGTGGTCCAGCAAGAAGTAAATCGGTGGATGTTGATCGATGGTGTTTATATTGAATAGGGCAATCCTGTTGGACAGGATGTAAGGGATATCGCGAACGGCCCGGTGATAGGTTAGAGTTTCATCCCACCACAGGCTTTCCGCGCTCAGGCGGTAGAGGTGCGTGGCAAAGGCAAGTGCAATCAGAATACCCAGGACAAGAAGTTGATGCCGGCGTTGATCGAGCCCGGATGAACCTGGCCGGCTGTTGCTCTTAGATGACGTTAGCCGCTTCCTCCAATCAACCATCCCCGCGCACACTTCGTACTGCTCTCAAGAACATAACGTACGAGCGGCTCCAAGAGTTGCCCCATTATAGATTGTGAGAAATGACTTGTCAAAAAAGGCCCCAGAACGGCTGGCGACGACTCAGAGTCGATTGATGCGCACGGAAGGCAATGATAGAATGGGTGAGCCATGGCAAAGTAACGATAAATGAATCTATTTAGAGTAGGTCGTAATCGCGTGAGAAAGTTCATCAAGCTCAACCTGGCTTTGATCGTGGTCGTCGCTGCGCACCTGTCCCTTGGGATAGCCTACGGAATCGCCAATCCGATCTTCGAGTCTCCGGATGAGCTTTACCACTACGCTTTCGTGCGAGAGCTGGTCACTGGGAGAGCGCTGCCCATTCAGTCTGCTGAAGTAGGCCGGTCGGAAAGCCATCAGCCGCCCCTTTATTATCTGTTGGGCGCCGCCGCTACTTTCTGGATCAATACCGACGATTTCCTCGATCTGCAGAAGCGAAACCCGTTCTGGGGTGAAGACATAATGTTGGTGGGCCGGGACAACAAGAACCAGTTCATGCATACCGAGCGAGAAAATCCCCCCTACCACGGGACGGTCCTGGCCATTCACCTTATTCGCCTGCTGTCGACCATTTTTGGAGCGCTAACCGTGGTGCTGACGTACTTGATGGCCTCGCGAGTTTTTCCATCGAAACGGTCGATCTCGATAGGGGCGGCGGTCCTCGTCGCCTTCAACCCTCAGTTTATCTTTGTCAACAGCTCGGTCAGTAACGACAGCCTGGTCGCGACTTTGACCGCAGCTTTTTTATACACCTTGATGAGATGGCCTCCCGTGCGGCTGCACGTTCGAAATAGCGTGATCCTGGGGCTCTTGTTATCCGCGGCCATCTTGACGAAGCTGAGTGCTCTTGTACTCCTTCCACTGATGGTGATTGCTGGGCTGTTCACAGTGTTACGCAGGGGCTCAGTTAGTCGAACGCTGGAGGACGGGGTCGTTGCCCTCGTCACCGCGCTAGTTGTCTCTAGCTGGTGGTTTGCAAGAAACATTTTGCTTTACGGAGAGTGGTCCGGAATGGACACGATGCAGCGAATCTGGCGCACCTACAAAGATGGGCCCTTGGAGGCCGCCAGGTTTGCCGACGCGTTGCCGTCGATCTGGAGAACATATTGGGGGACGTTCGGGTGGGGAAACGTTCCGCTTGATGTTTACTGGTATCAAGCCCTCCTGGCGCTGGTCTGTGCTGCAGGAGTCGGATTATTCTTGGGGGCAATCAGGCTTTTCAGTCGCGTTACAAAACGTTCAGCGACAGAGCCAGTGTTAGGCCGGTCTCCGTTAGATCAGCAAGTGTATCATTTGATGTTGTTTGTGTCGTTGTTGGTTCTGGTTTTTTCGACTCTTGTCTATTACGTAGAAACGGCGGCGTTCAGTGAATTCGGCCGCTTCCTTTTTCCAGCCATCCCCTCCATAGCCCTGCTCACCTTTCTTGGCCTGTCACAACTAGTGCCAAGGAGACAGTCAGGCGTTATCGCTGGAACCTGTGGAATGGGCCTGTTCGTCCTATCGCTCATCGCTTTGGTGGCTTACCTCGTACCGGCTTACAGCCGGCCGGTTGGGCTGCCTGAAGCAGAGGCAAGGTCGGTGCCAAATCCGACTTCGATGAACTTCGCCAATCAAGCGGAGATTGTTGGGTACGAAATACGGTCCAAGAGCGTTGATCCGGGGCAAACGCTGGAAATCGAGTTATTCTGGCGCGCGTTAACTAAGATGAACTCGGATTACGTTGTCTACCTTCATCTTTTTACGGTCGGGGATAACAGATTTGTCGCACAGCGCGATACACATCCCGGCGGTGGAACCTTCCCGACTAGCGCCTGGGTAAAAGGGGAGGTCTTTGGTGATTTCTATCGCATCAAGATTCCGGGAACGATTGACGGACCAGCCATAACACGCATTGATGTAGGGCTCTACTCACCAGGTTCGATGGAGCGACTGCCACTGGTGGCTGGCCAAAAGGGTTTTGGGCAATACTCCGCTTCTCTGGGCACAATTCGGGTTTCCTCGAATCGGAGCGTGGCCTCTGCCAACGCCCAGAGTGTTTTCGAAGGCGGTATTGAGCTCGCAGGGCACGAGCCAGATGGGAATATCCAGGCTTCGAGAGGCGACGTGTTGCCCATCAAACTCGTCTGGAAGGCGGAGCGAAGGGTGGAGCACGATTACACGGTCTTCATCCATCTAGTCGACGGTGAGGGCAAGGTGGTGGCGCAGCGGGACGAGAAACCCAGGAAAGGGAATTATCCCACCTGGGCCTGGAATGCCGGGGAGGTTGTGGAGGACACTCACTCCTTGAGAATAGGAACCGATGTCCAGCCCGGGGTTTACCGGGTCCTGGCCGGGCTGTACGATTCGGTTTCCATTCGTCGGCTGGGAGTCTTGTCGTCGCAGAAACGGGCGGTAGATTCGGCTATCACCCTCGGCGATATTTCGGTGAGATGATGTCTGTGCCGGGACTGCCCAGCATCTGTTTACTGCTTCTAACTCAAGGACTCCAGCTCGTTGTTTGCCAGAGTCCGTGGATGCTGGTGGCACCCGGGAATCCGTCCGTTTTCTACTTCAGTGACACGGTGCAGATGGCAACCGCAGAATCAACGTCCCGCCCGCTCCGGTCAACCACCCTCAGTCGGCGCATGGTGTCGAGAGCGTACATGCCGACAAGAAGGCGGTAGTCCCCTGGCGAGACACTTGAAGGAACCAGCAAGGGGTGGTCGTCGCCTATGATCTCGTTTGATTGCCAGTCCGACGTGGGATAGTTGCCGTTCACGGGCTTTCCATCGTGCTGTGCTACAATTCTGCCGTTCCCATCCACCAAATGGACGAAGACCGAATAGTCGCTCTGTAACTCGTTTTGGGTTGTCCAGGAGAGCTTGACGTTTAGCATTCGACCGTCTTGAGCAGGGGTACTCTCGCCAACGACCTCGTATCCAGCTAACGAAATCCCATCTTCGAACTGGGTGCCGGCCCCTTGGAAAGCCTTTTTCAGTTTTGGCGGAATCTTAACCATACCGAGAGAAGCCGTGTCTCGGTCGTAGCCCCTGCTTCCCGAAAGCATAGGTAGGCGAATCATAGAATCGCGTGAGTACAACCCAACGTCAACACGGAGGAGAGCTGGTCCTTCAAAATCCGGGGGGACCCTGACAGCATAGATATCACGGAAGGTCTCTCCCGGAATCCAAGCACCTGTCGGAAACGCTCCGTTTCCTGAATTAGTGTCTCGTTGGGCAACGACCGTTCTATTGCCGACCGTGAGAAGGTGCAAGAACACAACGTAGTCCTTCTCGAGTTTGCGCATGGCACGCCAGTAAATGGCGATTTCCAACGTTTGGCCCGGAGAGACGGTTTCAGAGCCGAGTTGGTATCCCACAATGGATACGGAATCATCGAAGTTAATCGTCGTTGCGTTCGGGATGGAGCTTAATTCGTGCACCCCTAACGCTGGTGGCCGGCTATACGCTGGAACAATGTATGCGACCAGAGCGGTGATGGAAAGGCCAAACAAGGCCACCCCGATGAGGCCAACTAGGGATCCCGCGCGCCGTTTCGGTACCAGGCGAGTCAGTCCAATGGAAAGCAGCAGAGCTATGGAAGAAACTGAGGGGAAAAGATACCGACCGAATTCAGTAAAGGTCTGCGTTTGAATGAATCTGGCCAGGGCTGCCACCAAGACGACTAGCCAGGCAGTTAACAGCACAAGTTGATACGTTGGGGAATGCCCGGTGTCGCTGGCTGACAGTTGGGGAGCAGAGGATGCAAGATTCTTTAGCTTGGCGAAGCTTATGATACCGATCACCAGGCCCGCTCCGGAGACACATGTAAGCGGCAACAATGCCTGATAGAACCGTTCGTCGAGCGGGACATTTGCCGATCCAAAATAGCCCCAGAATGATCGCCATACGGTAGGCATCGCCTGCAAAACTCCGATGGCATCTAGCGGGGGGAACCTGCCGATGCCCCATACCCGCTGCATCGTGTCCATTCCTGACCACTCTCGGTAAAGAAACCAGTTCCTGGCAAACCACCATCCGGAGGTAATTACCGTAACTGTCAGTGCGATGATGCCAAGTCGCAGCGCCCGCTCGATTGCACGATCCCGAAGTGATACGTGAGCCAAGTAGATTGCCACTGGCAATACCAGTAGAACAGCCGTAACCTTCGTAAGCATAGCGGCCGCCATCAGAAGACCCAGCGTTATTCCTTGGCGAGCAGCATCGAGGGGAAGGTCTGGCCACCTAGCCAACGCGTAAACCACTGCCGTACACAAAGTCGTTATTAGACTGTCGTTGCTGACTGAACTGGAGTTGTAAATGAATTGGGGGTTGAAGGCAACGAGCGCCGAGGCTCCAAAGGCTATAGCGGGCTTTCGCGGAAATGCCGCGGCTGATATTAAGTAAGTTAGCACAACGGTAGCTGCTCCAAACAGCGTGGAGACGAGGCGCAGAACGTGCACTGCCAACACAGTTCCTCGATAGGGAAAATTCTCCCTCTCATCGTGAAAGAACTGGTTCTTGACGTCGCTGTTCTTTGAAGGCACCGTGCCTACGCTCCAGAATGGATTTGCTCTCAACAACTCCTGGAAATCGTGAGTATCAATCCAGAACGTAGCCGCCGCGCCTAGAAGGTAGTAGAGTGGCGGCTGATGGTATTCGGAAATGGTGGTCTGGTCGGATTGAATTGGAAGCGCCTTTTCAACTGTAAGCTGCCTGATGAAGCTGAAATGAAGGCGTTCATCTGGAGATTCGAAGATCGGATTGGCTATTCCGTAAGCTATGCCAAGTGCCAAGTATAGCACTACAACGCACGTTATGGCGATGTTGAGGTGCACCACCCTAAACACAGGGACGGCTTGCTCTAGCACGAACCGTGAACCAGCTAACTCTTGGCATGAGAGGCAGCGTACTCCGGGCTGCAGAAGAGCCGGCAGGTGCAAATGCCGTCCCCAGCGATCTCTTCCTCGTGCCAGTCGCACGGGCAGATTTTCTTCCGATCCTCCACGGGATCGCCGCTGAGGTCCCTTCAAGGGCAGTAGCGGAATCCGTGTAGTATCTGCCGTTTGGCCATGGATCGC
>JAMDCE010000255.1:1399-8492 GCA_023489135.1 Chloroflexota bacterium | reverse complement strand
GAGGGTTGCGGATGCTGATTCCGGTGTTCCAGCCGCCGTACGCGTTGTCGATGATTACGGGAAGAAAGACGGCTTTATTCAATAGCAGCTTGGTGACGAAGCCGTCACTGGTGGCCCCTGCATTGAAGGTTTTATCGTAGGCAGTGGTTGAGGTAGGAAAGTTGGAGGAATAGGTGGCGCCAGCAACATAGATTCCTCCGGCGTTATCTATGGCAATGGCGTTGCCGAGATCGTAGGCGTTCCCGCCGAGGTAGCTGCCGTAGGCCAACGCGGTTCCGGTTGGATCAATCCCGGCCACGAAAGCGTCCTTCGAACCAAGATTGAAGGACCGATCATAGGCGGTGGAAGTGGTGGGGAAATTAGTGGAGTAGGTGGTGCCGGCGACGTAGGCCCCGCCCGACGTGTCCAAACGCAAGGCGCTGATCGTGTCCCAGTTGGCGCCGCCCAGCAGGGTCGAATAGACCAGGGCGCTTCCCGTGGAGTTGAGCTTGGTCACGAAGCCATCATAGCCACCGACCGGAGTCGTTCTGTAGGCGCCAGCAGTGGTGGGAAAGTTGGAGTTGGTCTCACCGGCCACGTAGGCCGCCCCCGTGCTGTCCACGGCTATGGCATAACCCCGTTCGTAATCGGTCCCACCCAGATAAGTCGAGTAAGCCCAGGCCGTTCCCGCCGCGTTCAGCTTAGTCACGAAAGCCTCGTAGCCGCCGTTGGGAATCTTGTCGTAGGCTGCGCCCGTGACAGGGAAGTTGGGGGCGGAGGCCGAAGTATAGGTTTCACCCGTAACGTAGGCTGATCCGGAACTATCTATGGCCAGGCCGTAGATGTGGTCCATCTCTTTGCTGCCCAAATAGGTGGCGTAGACTCGCGCGCTCCCGGCCGCGTTGAGTTTGGCAATGAAGCCGTCGTAAGTGGATCCCGTGTGAGATCCCTGGGGCGCGCCTACGGTAACCGGAAAATCGCCCACTGAGGACGTCTCTCCAGCCACGTAGGCCGCACCTTGCCCGTCAATGGCCAGACCAAAAGCCCTTTCCTGGCCAGCTCCACCCAGATAGGTGGAGTAGTCGACCGCGGTCCCCGTCGGGTTCAACTTGGTGACAAAGGCATCCAGACTGCCGCCCAGGGTCCTATCGTACGCTGAAACGCTTGTCGGAAAGTTGTTTGAGTCTGTCTGACCAGCGACGAAAGCGTGTCCCGTGCTGTCCACGGCGATGGCCCGTCCGATGTCGTACCAACCACTTCCGCCAATGAAAGTTGCGTAGGTCAGGGCCGTTCCCGCGGGATTAAACTTGACCACGAAGCCCTCGCTATGCAGGCCCATTGGAAAGGTGCCGGGCGTTTTGGGGAAATTCGAAACCCCGGTAGTCGAGTTGGTCGCTCCCGTCACATAGGCCGCGCCCGAGCCGTCCACGGCTATGGCGTTGACCGAGTCGTCCTGGCCCCCGCCGAGGAAGGTGGAGTAGCCGAGGAGGGTCGACACGACAAGGGTCTCGTCAGCCGCAGGCGCGTCGGCGGAGGGTGAGGTGAAGGGATGAGATACTATCCCTCCCTGCACCGTTGGGCCCATTGGGGCGGCTAGGGTCGAATCATTGCTGGTGGAGTTCGTCTGGAGGAGAGGAAGAGCAAGATTTCCTACTTGAGTGCTCAGGAGCAGATGATTTCCCTCAAGCATCAGTCCGTCCATGCCTTCGATTCTTAGGTTTACAGCGTCCAGGTTGGCTCCGCTTTTGGCGACCATCCGCTGGACCAACTGGCCATTTTCGCCACTAAGTTCGAGATCAATCCCTGGATAGAGGTCGACGTAGCGTACCCCTCCCCAGACCGGCACGTCTGGCCGCCACTTAGCGGGGTCATTGCCAATGAAATAGGACACGTCGGTTTCCAGGCGGTTGAAAGGTTCGAGCCGCGGGCGAGGATTGGCCCCGACGAAGCTCACCTTCAGGTTCACTCCTCTGCGAGGCTGCTCCGCGGCCCTTGAATCTTGACTCTCGATTCCTGGGCCTTGCCCCTTCTCGAGGGACGAACCTGCTTTGGATTCCTCTACCACGTTGTACCAGAGGGCGTCGTCGGCCAGGTAGAGAGTCGAATTGGCTCCCATAACTTCATAGCGCGCCTGTGAGTCCATCTGGCCAGCGTTCTCGACAAACATCAGAGGGGCGCTTTGCGCTGCTTCTGCAATACTGACTTGCTTTTCGATGGGACTGACTAAAGTCTGTGGCTGACCCTCGGCTCCGGCCGGCGTTGTGACCGCAGGGAACAGGATGGTGCCCAGAGCCAGAATTACCAATAACCGGCCCAACCTTGCTAGTTTTGGTTTCATTGTCGTCCTCCTATGATGGCGTTATCTGGTTCGAAGTTGGATGTCCTCAGCGAGGCTACCCACAGAGCATCAATCTATATAGGAGGCTTCCGTAGCCTGAGTCAGAAGTTTGGAATCAGGGCTTAAAGGGGCGCGGTCACAACCTAACGCTCCCCTGCTTGGCCCAGATTTTCACGGGGCACCGTTGTAGCTAATGGCGCTTCCCCCTGGACCGATCTCGTTGACAATCGCGGCCAAGGGCTGGTTGGAGACGATCTTGGCTGAGCCGGCTTTTCCCCCAAGTGCTCCTCCCTGGTAGAGGCCGACTGAGCCTCGAGCGGGGATGGTCCGGTGAACCGGTGAGCCTATTATCAGGCCGTTAGCATCATAGAAGGTGATCGTTACCGAAGCACTCAATCCGGTGAGGTTCTGAATGCTAATTCCGGTATTCCAGCCTCCGTAGGCATCGTTCAAGATCGTGGGCAGACTGAGGTCGTCAGCAAGACTGCTGGTACCGCTGTAGCTGATTGCGCTGCCACCCGAGTGGATTTCGTTGACTACTGCCACGACGGGCTTGTTCGAGGAGATGATGGCTGAGCCGGCCCAATTACCCCCGAACTTTCCTCCCTGATATAGACCCCAAGAGCCGTTTGGAGGAAGCAACTTCGATTCTGATCCGGAGATGTCGCCGGAGCCATCGTAATAGATGATTCTGACCGTATTGGCGGTGGCAGCCGTATTCCGTACGCTGATGCCGGTAGTCCACCCGCCATAGGCATTGTCCAGGACCACCGGCAAATAGGACAGTTCTTTCGTCTTCAGCTTGGCCACGAAGGCATCGAGTCCGCCTCCTCGATGCACGGTTCCAAACGAGCCGGGCACGGTCGGAAAATCTAGAGATCTGGAATCTCCACTGATGTAGGCGGTTCCAGTGACGTCGAGGGCTAGCCCTGAGATCCCATCCTCCCGGTTGCCTCCAATCAAAGTTGAATAATCTAAACGGGTTCCAGCAGGGTTCAGCCGGGAAAGGAACCCATCACCCCAGACACCATCAGAAGAGCGGTCGTAGGCATTGGAGGTAGAAGGGAAGTCAAGGGAAGAGGTATAGCCGGCCACATAAGCGGCTCCCTCGGAGTCTACTGCTATAGCGTACGCACCATCGGCGTCACTTCCACCGAGAAAAGTGGAGTAGACCAAGTCCCCCGTACCACTACCAGCGGGGTTCAATTTGGATACAAAAGCATCCCTGCCGTTGCTGGTGCGATCATAGCTGCCAGGCGTGGTGGGGAAGGTGGGCGACTCGGTATAGCCCGTTACATACACGGCCCCAGCGGGGCCCAGCCCTACGGCCGTGGGGCGCTCAGTCCCCGCTCCACCGAGGTAGGAGGAGTAGAGAAGGTCGGCGGACCCAGACCCGGCTGGTCTTAGCTTCGTTAGGAAGCCATCATAATCCCCACCGCTGTAGGTCCGGCTGAACGCACCAGGCGTGGTCGGGAAATCGAGAGAGTTGGTATCTCCGACCAGGTAGGCCACGCCAGAGGGATCAACCGCCAGGCCGCGAGGGCGCTCAGATTGGCTGCCAGGTATAAAGGTGGAATAGATCAGTCCGTTGCCAGCCGCATTTAGCTTCACCAGGAAGCCATCACCGCCGCTGGAGGTAGGCGCATACGCACCAGGTGTGGTGGGGAAGTCGGAGCCCGCGACCATCCCGGCAACGTAGGCCTGGCCCGAGGAGTTTACCGCCAGCGCGAAGGCGGCGGTCTGGCTGGTGGCACCTAAGAAGGTGGAGTACACCAGATTGCGCCCGGATGGGCTGAGCTTCACCACGATGGCTCCTCGGCCGCCAAGAGTTACAGGCTTGGAAAGGACCTGGGAGGTAATGGGAAAATCGGGACTATCAGAGTAGCCCGTGATATACGCTGCTCCTAATGAATCGACGGCTATTGCCGAGAGGTACTCGTCGTAAGCGCCACCCAGGAAGGTTGCGTAGGTCAGCCCTGTGCCGGCTGGATTCAACTTGACCACAAATATGTCTGAGTTGCCGCCGTTGTAGCTTGGGTCATAGCCGGGTGCTGGTGGGATACCGGTCGCAAAATCCACGGAGTCGGTCTCCCCGGTCACATAGGCCGCACCCAAACTATCTATCGCGACAGAATACGCGGAATCACGACCGCTGCCGCCGAGGAAAGTGGAGTAGACGAGTCCGGAACCAGGAGCCAGTATCTGCGAAGTCAGAGTTGGTGATGAACCAGCGAAGGGCTGGGCGACGACATTGCCTTTGATGGTTGGACCGGCTGACGACGTCAGGTTCAGAGCGCCTTCGGCCGTCGGCGCTTGCAGAAGGGGAAGGGAAGAATCTCCCACGACGGTTTTGATGTCTAGATGATCACCTTGGAGGTTGAGACTGTCTGCCCCATCCACTCGCATCGCTACGGCACTCAGATTGGCACCTGGTTTAGCTACCATCCGCTGGCTGAGACCGCCTTCATCGCCCGTAATCTCCAGATCGATGTTAGGATAAAGGTCCACATAGCGCACTCCACCCCAAACCGGAACATCTGATCGCCACTTCGCAGGGTCGTTGCCCCTGAAGTAGGAAACCTTTGTCTCCAGTCGATTGAAAGGTTCCAGATGAGGGTGAGGGTTGGCTCCTACAAAGCTCTCCTTCAAGTTTACCGCTTTGCGATCTTGCTTTTCGGCTATTGAAGTCTCGAGTCCCAGCCTTTGGTCTCGATCGAGGGAAGGTTGACCTTTGGAGTTTTCGAGGACTCTGTACCAGAGGGCCTCTTCGGTCAGGAAGAGGGCGCTATTAGCACCCACCACCTCAAAGCGGGCCTTAGGATCCATCTGTCCGGCGTTCTCGATGAACATCGCTGGCGCGCTTTGGAGCGTTTCGGCCACATTGCCACGGTAGAGAGAATGATCTGAATCTACTGGCCCGGCTATTGCCTGGGGGGGTAGGGCACCGGCGGGAAGAAGCGAGGCCATGAGGCCAAAGATCAAGAGAAGTGTCAAGTCTGTAAAGAGCCGCGCCTTCATTGTCTTCCCTCCTTCCAGGAACTCGAGGACCGAAGTGTCGTAGGGTGTTCAACCTTCGAGGGTTGAAGCTTCTCGACTTGCCGATAGCGGCCACCAAAGGCCACCCGCGTGGCAAGCCTTCCCATCGGGCCTATGCGCTCATCCTACCAGGAGTCCAATCAAAGCTCTATCGGTAGAAATACCTAGAGACGTACCTATTTGTTCTTTGTTCGGGCAATCGCTTGTCGAGCGCTAGATCAGATAGTTCTCATCTATGGGCAGACGATGCTTGTAGATGCAGGCGCTTGGCAGTCACCCACGGAGAAATTACGCCGGTGACTCTGATGAAATAAGGCCTATGCCCACCGCCCAGGCAGCCACCCGGGCTCGTGAGGTGAACCCCAGCTTTTCGAGGATGTTGGCGATATGAGCATCGACAGTTCGGCGTGAAATCACTAGCTCGGCTGAGATTTGTTGGTTAGTTCGGCCTTGGGCGACCAGAACAGCTACCTCTCGCTCACGGCGAGTTAAAGGTGACCAACCTCGGCTCGCCGATGCGGGAAGCTCGATCGGGTGGAGTGGCTCCCCTTCCCCTAAGGCTAGTTCGATGGCCGCGTCCGGTGTCATGACCTTTCCCGCTTCCCAGGCATTCTCGAACCTTTGCTCTCCGAGAGCAGCGCGAGCTTTGCCGGCGGCGTGGCTCGAATCGCTTTGCCAACCGGCTAGCACATCGGCGCCGATGCTTTCCCGCAGCGCCTCAGCGGCTCCAAGCAGTCGAACAGCCCTTTCCCAGTCGCCCTGCCCAGCGGCCATGCAGGCTAGCTCATCCATGCATGTGGCTACGCCTATGCGATCCTCCAGCTTGCGACGCAAGTTCAAGCTTTCCTGCAAGAGCGCTCTCGCTCTTCGGTATTTGCCCTGCTGGAGGGCCCATTTACCTAGAAAGAACAGGGAATGGCCGCCACCCCAGGCATCTTCACATTCACGCGCTTGGCCCAAGGATTGCTCCATCAGCGCCATGGCCCGGGCCCGCTCTCCCCGAGACCAGGCTACAACAGCTAGCCAACCGATCGCTGATTGTAGGATAAACTTCCATTCCGCTCTCCGGCCTACGTCGATAGCTTCCTCCAGCAGTGGCACGGCGCGATCACTGTCGCCTCCCAGATGCGCGAATGACCCGATGCCGGTAAGGGTCAAGGCGAGGCCAAAGGCGTCGTCAAGCTTCCGCCCTACGGTTAGAGCTTCCTGCAGGGGAGGAAGCATGGCCGCCGCATCGCCTTGGAGGTACGCGAGGTAGCTCATTACATTTAAGGCCTTAACCCGTTCAGGCGTCTGGACAGGTGTGGCAGAGAGCAGCGCCGACATCCAACGGCGCCCCTCGCCTAAGATGCTGCGGAGGTCCCAGAAGTGCCACAGCGTGCCGCCAATCCCAAGTCCGATTTGAGGGTCGCCATTCTTGCCCACGCTCCAGGCCATCGCGGCGCGAAAGTTGCAAAATTCCCGGTCCAGGCGGGTCAGCCAAACTATCTGTTCGCGACCCCACAGCATCGGCTCCGCTCGCCTAGCCAGATCAAGAAAATATTGGGCGTGCCTCAGATGAGTTTTCTCGGCCTCATCGCCATCTTCTGCGGCCAATCGGTCCACGGCGTACTCCCGCATAGTTTCCGACATCCGGAAGCGAGGCTCTCCATCAGCCTGTTCCTCCTGCCCAAGCAGATTCTTGTCCACCAGCGAGATCAATCCTTCCAGCATCCCCACTTCCGGATCCGCTCCTTTGCA
>JAMDCE010000255.1:0-1389 GCA_023489135.1 Chloroflexota bacterium | reverse complement strand
TGCATCCGCCGACAAAGACGCTTAGCCGCCTGAACAAGCTCCGTTCTTCTTGGGTGAGCAGATCGTAGCTCCAGCCGATAGCTTCACGTAGAGTTTGATGCCGGGCCGGTGCATCTCGCGGCCCGGCTGCAAGCAGATCAAACCGCTGATCAAGGAGCCTCAGCATGGCCCGCGGCGGGAATACGTTGCTGCGGGCGGCGGCCAGTTCGATGGCCAGGGGCAGACCGTCCAGCCCGATGCAGATCTCGGCAACTGAAGAGATGTTGTGTTCGTTGAGCTGAAAATCGGGTTTGACCGCCTGTGCCCGTACGACGAAGAGGGCTAGCGCGGGATACTGTGATACCGCCTTAGCGGCCGGGACCTTAATGGAATCCGGGAGCTCCAAAGGTTGCACTTGAAAGAGGTGCTCCCAGCTCAGGTGGAGCGCCGCCCGGCTCGTTACCAGAAGCTTCAACTTGGCACAGTCGGCCAATAGGTCGGATAACTGCGCGCCTGCTTCCAACACCTGCTCGAAGTTGTCGAGTACCAACAGCTGATGCCTTTGTCTCAAGGCATACGAGAGGCTTTCGGATAAGGGCCGGTTCCCTACCTCCTTGATCCCTAGCGATTGAGCGATGGTAGCGAGGACCAGCGACGGATCGGTGATTTTGGATAAATCAACGAAGCAGGCGCCATGCACAAATTCCTTTAGCATGCCCGAGGCTACTTCGATAGCCAGCCGCGTTTTGCCGATGCCGGGTGCCCCGGTTAGGGTGAGCAGCCGCACGTCAGAGCGGAGAAGCATTTGCCGCGCCGCTGGCAATTCCCGCCCCCGTCCAACAAGCTTCGTCGGCTGCGCTGGGAGGTTATGAGGGCCTTCAGGTGGGGTGGACGGCAGGCGAATAGGCTCCCTGCCCCCACTCCTTCGGGCTGGACCCACGCTACTATGCTGCGATGGTGGGCGTTTGAAAGAAGGGTTGGACACAGTTGCACCCAATCTTCCAGGACACAGCAGTGACTTGGTGCGGGTAAGCCCGTGTCTTGGTGGTACGGCTAAGGGCCTAGCTTGACCTGGTGCTCAATCAGACTTCGGATTGCCAAGCGTGCAAGAGTTGAGGAATCGCTGGTCCTTTTTACCATTTAGGGTCGATATTGTCAAGCAATCAAAAGGATGAAAATGGTATTGATCTTCCAGGCCACGAGTTCGTCTGCGCGATAGACCTCCGTACCTAGGACCGGCGGGGGAATGCTATCGCGTACCATGGTAGCAAATGGCCGCGCCGTTGGGTCCGGTTTCATTGACGATCACCGCGACGAGCTGGCTGGAAACGATTCTTGCCGAGCCGCCCTTTTCTACCTAGTCCTCACTTTGATAGATGCGTGCATCCGGATCCAAATTGATCTCCAACT
>JAMDCE010000128.1:3206-8561 GCA_023489135.1 Chloroflexota bacterium | reverse complement strand
GCATACCTCTCCCGGTAGAATCCCAGGGAGTGGTGTAAAAAGAGAGGCTTGACGAAAGAGCCATCGTGTGCTTTCTGAGTTTGTGAAAAGCAACCACAGAAAGGAGCACAACGATGGCTGAGGATAGAATGACACTTTTGGACGTTTTGCGCAAGGAGGATGGTCGGGAAATCGACTTCCTGCGTGAAGCCGTCCGCTGCTTCGTCCATGAGTTGATGGACGAGGAGGTCAAGGTAAGAGTTGGGGCTGACAGGTACGAGCGTACAGAGGAGAGGACGACTTACCGAAACGGGGTGCGTCATCGATTGTGGGATACCCGAGTGGGGACACTGGACCTTGCCATTCCAAAGATTAGGACAGGAAGCTACCTTCCAAGTTGGTTAGAACCACGTCGCCGATCGGAGCAGGCTCTAGTAGCGGTGGTTGCCGAGGCTTATCTTCGTGGAGTAAGCACGCGTAAGGTGGAAGCTTTGGTGCAGTCGCTAGGGATCGCCGGATTGAGCAAGAGCGAAGTAAGCCGCCTTTGTGCTTCTCTGGATGGCCAGGTGGAGGCTTTCCGTACACGAAGGCTAGAGGCGGTCTATCCCTACATCTTCGTTGATGCGCGCTACGAACACGTGCGAGAAGACGAACGAGTGCAGTCGATGGCCGTGGTGATCGCCTATGGGATCCGAGCCGATGGAGTACGGGAAGTGCTGGGAGTCGACGTCATCTCCTGTGAAGATTTGGAGAGGTGGCGAGAGTTCCTCCAGGGATTGGTGGCACGGGGCGTTCGAGGGGTACAGTTGGTCACTAGCGATGCTCATCCCGGTCTTAAGCAGGCTATTGCGGAAGTGTTCGTGGGAGCAAGCTGGCAACGCTGTCGAGTGCACTTCATGCGCAATCTGTTGGCACGGGTACCCAAGAGTGCCCAGGCGATGGTAGCGGCGACGGTACGACCAATCTTCCAACAAGAGAATAGAGCAGCTGCTCAGGCGCATTTGGGGCAGGTTTGTGAGGCGCTGCGAACTCGTTTTCCTAAAGCAGTTGAACTGTTGGAGGCTGCCGAGGAGGAGGTTCTAGCCTTCTACGACTTTCCCTCGGAGCACAGGCGTCAGATATACAGCACCAATCCCTTAGAGCGACTGAACAAAGAGCTGAAGAGGCGTAGTGCGGTGGTGGGCATCTTTCCGAACCGGCAAGCAGTGCTCCGATTGTTGGGAGCCCTGCTTGCCGAACAGAACGACGAATGGCTGGTGCAGCGACATTACTTCAGCGAGGTATCCATGCGCAAACTGTTCGAACCGTCGATGGTGGAGGTCAAGGGAGAACTGGCAACCGCATAGAAGGCGTTGGGTCAGAGCACCGATGGCTAATTTCCACCACTTGACGGGACACTACCTGAGCGTTTTCGCCGTGGCGAAAACGCTCATCTCCCCAAAATTAATGAAATGTGGACAGGAGACGCGCTGCGGCGCGTCTCCTGTCCACATTTCACGTCCATACACGAAGGCCAGTTCTTCTTGGGTAAGGCAGAGAGAATCCAAGCAAAGAGCACAGTCTATTGGAACCTATCGCCAATATGCTCTTGAGAGGTTTGGCATCTCTAATGCTAATGGAGGGGCGGACCCTCTTACAGCTTGACCCCCTGAGAGAAAAGTCACAGACAACCTGTTCCAGGTAGCCTATACTGCCAATTGAAGTAAAGGCACGCTGCCCTTCAGCCGGCCCTTGGGGTTTGCCTCCTGGGCAATGGAGTAGAAACTAGAGGATGACGATGGCGAGTATTTGGATACCCGAGCCGACCTTAGATGAAGAGAAGTGCAACGGCTGTGGCACCTGCGTCGCCCTTTGCCATACCGCCGCTCTGGAAATGGCCGACGGCAAAGCGGCTATTGCCAGGCCGGAGGATTGCGACTACTGCGGCGCCTGTGAGGAAAACTGCCCTGAAGGGGCTATAGGCTGCCCGTACGAAATAGTACTGGGCTAGCCGCGACGTTTGGCCCAGACTTCTATTTGAAGTGGTGTTAGCTTGTGGAATGAGAGGCGCGATTGACCCTGGACTGGGGGCTTATGCGCAAAGCGTAGAAAGGGAGATCACAATGGCTGAGACAGAAACAAACACGACGGTATTGGATGTGCGACAAATGCCTCCGTGGGAAAGGCACCCCACCATCTTTGAGACATTCGACAACCTGAAGGCCGGCGAATCGATTAAGCTTATCAACGATCACGACCCTCGCCCCCTGCACTATCAGTTCATGATGGAGCGAGAGGGACAGTTCGAATGGGAGTCGCACGAAGAGGGGCCCCGCGAGTGGGTAGCCTACATCAAGAAGGTTGGGTAGCTAGCCAGCGGTCGACCGGTGGGCCAAATCGGGGTCCAGGATGGCTCGCGGAATCCTAACCGCTTCGAGGGGCAGACGACACGATTCCTTGAGAATCCGAACCGCCACGGAGACATCCGGATCATCGATCTGCTCCAGCTCCAACATCAACTTGGACCTCCAAGGAGGCTGAAAATCACGCTCGGTAAAAAGCAAGTTGTCATTCAGAATCTTGCCATTGGCACGCTTGGTGTACTCGTCCCACAACTCCGGCTTGGCCCTTAACGCCACAAGTGCGGTGTATATCACCAGCGCCGAGAAGTCATCCATCCACTCATCGAACATGCGCTGACCAAACTCGGGGTGCTGGTAATCGGGGTGCCCCACCACACTGGCGTCCTTGCCGGCATATGGAGGAATGAAGACGCCATCGTAATCGATAAGAACCATGCGGCCATCAGGACGAATCATCACGTTGGCACCGGCCAGATCTCCGTGCGCAATTCCGGCGCGGCGCAGAGTCCTTACGACATCCCGCCACTGATCGGCCAGACGCCCGATGGTCACCTGATCGCGAGCCTGGCACAACTCGTCCAGTCTCTCGATCAAATTGACCCCTTCGATCCAGCCCATCTCTAGCACCGGGTAGCGCTCAAACTTGGCCTCGGAGATGCGGACGGAGATGCCGGGGTCGTGATACTTGAACTCCACTGTGATCTCGCCAGCGTGAGCTTGAAAGTACGGTCCGACTTTCTGGTAACGCTCTCCAATATCATCATCCATCTGCACCGTGAAGCAGCGTAGCGCCCGCAAACGACCACTCGCCGCTCGGAACTTGTAGACGATGGCAAAGCCGCCCTGCAATCCCCAGGGGCGCCGGACCACGCCCTTGCTCGTGGGAATCTCCACCATTTCGACGGCTCCTTCGAGAAGGTCGGGGTCGTCGATCTTTAAGAACCGTCTCGGATACTGGATCGCCTGGTCGTATTGAGAACGGTCAGGGATATGCACTACTTGACCTCCTGCGCAGCAGCCCGGCGGCTCATGTAAACCAAAAACAGCAGCAGCGCCGACGCGGTGGCGGCGAGAAAACAAAACCTTCCCTCTTTGATGTCCATTACCTCCAAGTCACCGTGGCTACTCGCACGCAAGCGGGAAAGATCGATCCTCCCGGAGGTTCTGGGGCTTTAGCTGGAGCGCCAGAACCTCCGGCAGGTTTCCAGGTTCACCAACCTTCCCGTCAAGGGCAAGAATCAGAGATCATTCACTGGCAGAACCTTTGATAATCCCCAGCTTGGTCAAGCTATCATATAGATTCGCGGCGCACGGCTCACACCGCAGCACTTCAGCGTGCGCTTCCCAGATAGCGCGCACTCCACCTGGAGTATTCGCCTTCAGGTTCGCGCCCAGCGCGTCCAGCACCTTTCTAAAGGCGTCCGCGACCCGGCGGGCCTCTTCCACGTCCAATCCTGGGAGAGCGAGGCCGGAGCAGGCTGGATCTCCAACAAGAAGGGCAATTCTCAGCTTGTCGTTCTGGCGGATCGCTTCTTCCAGTTTCTCGCGTCTTGTTATCAGAGTCTGCGCATCCAACGCGGGCGTGCGCCCGAGCAACTGGTCATCCGCAGTCTCTGGCGCTTGCATCAGGTGCAGAACAATCGCCGTGGCATCATCATCTTCCGACTCCCCTCTCGTCCGGCTTTCCTCGACGAAGCCAGGCCACGACTTTCCCGAACACTGCGCTACGGTCTCGAAGGCCGCGGCCACCGACGACAAGCGACCCTTCGCGCGGCTTATGATCCAGCGCGCCACGGCATCCGAAGCTAACATAATCGTATCGCCAGCCTCCAAATTGACCGAAACGGCCTGGCAGGCATGAAAATGGCGGCTGAAGTCCCGCGTGGGGAAGCAGATGGGATGCTGGTCAAACTCATCGGCTTCGGTGAGCCGGAAGGAAAAGGCTTCTCCACTGCGGCGCTGAGAGATTAGCACGCACGTATCACCTATAGCCAGGAGCTGAGCGCAGGCCGAGCAGGTCGAGGAGTCAATCACGCGCAATGCGGCAAGAGTGCTGCTGCTCCCCTCTTTGGCCTTTGCCCTCGCGTGGTGCGAGGGAAGCGTCTCCGGATCGGGAGCGGTTCGTCGGAACTTCTCCTGCGCCAAGCGGATCCACCATTCAACTTCAAACGGATCGTCGCTTACCAGCGGTGTGGCCACAAAATGCTGCACCAGGGTCTCAGCCCAGAGGCGCGAATAAGCCGCCGTACTGACGCCATCGGCCAGGGCAAACAACCCACGGGAAACGTCATAGGCCGCGACATCTTCGCAAGTGCTCGCGGCGTGCTCGCTCTTCCAGTACTGTAGCGCCACTACTCGCACATACACCGGTCGTTCCTCGCGCCGTGCCTCAGCGCCGGATCCGTTACGAAGTTAGTTCGTCCGCTCGGCGGCGACAAAGGGAGTCCGGCCGATCGTCGAGCCAAACTTCAGCATCTTTCTCACCGAGACAGCGTCTCCATTGAAAATATACCCGCGCGTCCCTGGACCGAGTTTCTGCCTGGTAGCGTGGAAGAACTCGTTTCGCAAGGAATCGGGAATAGGACTCGACAAGGCGAACAGGAGCCTGGCGTACTGGTCGTCGGGGATATCATCCTCGCTGCTAACGAACTCCACCGGCGTATCCGATCTTTCCGTGATGTGGCAGTTGAAAAGCAGCAGCTCGCCATCACTGGTGCACACCCTGCGAAGCGCCTTGGCCTCCTCGGTCGGATCGCCATCGCTGGACATACCATCGGTTACAGTAATTACGAGGGGTGGGAAATTATCCGGATGATCGGCAACCCATCGCTCTGCGATTTCCCTGGCCCGCCTGAGCGCGGCGCACATAGGGGTTTCGCCGTTGGCAACTGGATCGACCCACACGGTGGTCTGGACCAGTTCATCGTACACACTGCCATCCTCGTCCATCATCTGTTGGATGAGGGACTCTAGCCGGAGAGGGTTTTCCTGAAGTTCGGCCAGCGTCACCACGTCCTTTTGGTCGAGCGGGTAT
>JAMDCE010000128.1:0-3196 GCA_023489135.1 Chloroflexota bacterium | reverse complement strand
AGTGTTAGAGCGGATGAACTCGTCCAGCACTCTGTTCAGGACCGCAGCCACCATATCACATTTCTTCTTGCCCTCGCCTAGCTCCGTGCCGCCAAACTCCTTGCTCATCGAGCCCGACTGATCAAGCAGAATGATAAGGCACCCGGGGTCTCTCGAAGACCACTTCTTCCTATGCTGCACGGTGCACCTCCTCCATGGCTCTGGTCGGCTTTGTTCGAGAATGGAGAATTGGCGGCCTCAATCAGGTCATCTCTTCCAGGGCTTCCCGATCCACGATCACAATGCGGCCGCGCTCTAGCTTGATGGCGCCCTGTTGTTCCAGGGCCTTCAAGGCCCGACCCACCATCTCCCGCGCCGTCCCCGCCATCGCGGCCATCTGTTGCTGGGTGAGCTTGCCCTCGAAGCCGCCGGTGCCACTAACTTCGGCGGCGTGCTGAAGCAGAATCTTGGCGACCCGGCTGGAAACGTGTCGAAATGACAGGTCCTCAACCAGCTCCACCAACTGTCGCAGTCTGTTGGCTAGAATCCTGATGACCGTTGTCGCCACAACTGGGTAGTCCCGCACGATCTTGGACATGTCCGACTTACGGATAACGTAGAGAGTCGTTGGTTCCATCGTCTCCACGCTGGCGGGATTCGGGCCACCGTCAAAAACCGGCACTTCGTTGAAAGATTCTCCGTTCCGTATGAAGCGCAGAATCTGTTCTTTGCCTTCGCTGGACGTCTTGAAGATCTTGACTCGTCCCTTCGCAATAAAGTAAATGGCCTCGCCTGGATCGCCTTCCAGGATGACCATTTCGCCCCGGTCGAAGGTTTTCTCGCGCACCAGACTCCGCACAGACTCCAGCCCCTCAGCATCAAGAGCGGCGAAATAGGGAATCTGCTTCAGGAAATCCAGAGTGACGGTCGTGGTAGGCGAGGTCACAGCATCACATCTCCGCCATTGGGACAAAGAGTCTGTCCGGTGAAGTAACTTCCTTCATCCGAGGATAAGAATACAGCTACCCTGGCCACGTCCTCGACCTGAGCGAATCTCCCCACGGGGATAAGGGACAGTTTCTCTCGTTTCCACTCCTCGGGCTCCGCCGCCAGAAGGTCCGTTTCCACCGGACCAGGGGCGATGGAATTGACGGTAATGCCCCTGGAGGATACTTCCCGTGCCAGAGCTTTGGTAAAAGCGATGATGCCGCCCTTCGACGCCGAGTAGTGCACGACCGTAGCCGCTCCTTTTTGCCCGAAGGTAGAACTGGTGTTGATGATTCGTCCGGAGTTCTGCTTCAACATTGATGGGAGGGTAAACTTGGTGACCAGGAATACGCTCCGCAAGTTGCAGGCAATGAGGCGATCCCACGTCTGCACCGGCATGTCCACCAGATTGCACTGGTTAATGATCCCCGCGTTGTTAATAAGGATATCAATCCTGCCAAAGGTTTTCAAGGCTCGCTCGACCAGTCGTTGTGAATCCTCCACCTGGCTCACGTCAGCCTGAACCGCGATGGCCAGGCGCCCAAGCTCCTGGATGCCCTTCACAACTTCCTCTGCCTCGGCCTCGCCCTGGAAGTAGTTGACCGTCACGTCCGCCCCTTCCTTCGCCAGGGCTAGGGCTATTCCCCGGCCGATTCCTCGACTCGATCCGGTGACCAGCGCAATTCTCCCGTCTAATTTACCCATTTCGGTTTCCTCCTCTGCAGCAACGAATCTAGAAACTGTAGACCATCTTCCAGCGAAGCCTGTCCCCTACGTAATCAGTACCAACAGGAATGGGTGCCCCCGCAGGAGCCGATCGCATGTCATTCTGAGCCCCGACGGAGCGAAGAATCTCCTGGCTTGTTTAGACGCAGCCTGCAGGCTGCGTCTAAACGAATCGGATTCTCGAGAGATCCTTCGTCGCCGGGTACCCTCTGGGTGCCTCCTCAAGATGACAAGTTAGCATCTTCCTAGTATTCCTTCCTCCAACAGCAGGAGGCGGCGCGGTAGGTATCGCTGGTTACCGCCTCGCGCCGTCTGCGCGGCCGCCTGGAGAAAGGTCATGGCCCGGTCCAGGCTGGTCCTTGTCTCCTCATGGCCCTGGCCAGGGAAGACCTGGAACTCCACGCTGGCTCCCATCGCTTCCAGAGCGGAAGCGAACGCCTGCGCTCGCTCCAGGCGGGTCTGGCCGATGTAGCCGTCCCACTCCCTCGGGACGTCCTCGGCAACGTTGTCCCTCTCCCCAACGCCTATCCAGAAGGCAACTCTCACCAACGCCTGTTCATCGAACGGCACTCCGCTGTAGGTCGTTAAATCCCTCACCCCTCATGGGAAGTCGAGCGCCCTGTTGGGAAGCGTATAGGTGCCCGCTGACATCAGCGCGGCGACCAGCACGTGGTCGGGGTAGCACAGGGCAAAGCGGTGTGCCGTCTGGCTCCCGCGTGAGAACCCGTAGAGCGAGACCTTCTCGTCAGCGATACCGAGCGACGCGACGGCCTGGTGCATTGAAAGCTGATTGCTGGTGGCTGACAGCTTCGCAATTATACCACTCAAATCGTCTTTCTATATGACGACCGTCATAACACTAGCCCCTGCGTCCTCCCTATAATTCTCTGCGGCGCTCACAGGTGAACGCGCCAGGCGGGACCGGCGTTGGTTCCGCTGGAAACTACAGAAAAGTAGGAGGAAAGACAAGATGACGAACGTTCTCGAGGACAAAGTGGTTTCCGGCGTATCGGTCCACGCCTCGACCAGAGAGATGTACGAGCGCACCAAAGAGATGGACATCCCGACCGTCTTCGACCGATACGATAGCCAACAGCCCCAATGCGCCTTTGGAATGACCGGTGTTTGCTGCCAGCTCTGCAGCCATGGCCCCTGTCGCATCACCTCCAGGTCAAAGACCGGGATTTGCGGCGCCACCGCCGACACCATTGTGGCGAGAAACCTCGTGCGTTTGGCCACTCACGGTTTAGCGGCCTATTCCCACCATCTGGAGGAACTGGCGCATACCCTTATAGCTACATCCGAGGGCAAGACCCCCTTCAAGATTGGCGATGAGGCCAAGCTTCGCCAGGTCGCTGGTGCCCTTGGATTAGATACTTCTAAGGCGACGGCCGACGTAGCCATCGATCTTGGAAATGCCGTTCTCAGCGAGCTGCGAAAGGGCTCCAACGAACCGCTGGCTTTGGTTCAAATTCTGGCCCCCAAGCCCAGGTGGGAAGCGTGG